>JAIBDW010000158.1 GCA_024686035.1 Oceanospirillaceae bacterium | reverse complement strand
AAGGCGCCTTTTTAGTTAAAATCATTCTAGGTAGAAATCCTTGAAAAGCTTATTTAATCACTTTATAGATGAACATCACAGGACCAGAGATCGCAAATCCTGCAAACGTTAGCGCTAGCATAATAGGCGGCTGCAAAGAATACACCGCAAACACTAAAACCACAGCAAATAATGCCACAAAGGGCACTTTGCCCTTTAGATCTAGATCTTTAAAACTATAGTATTTAAAATTACTCACCATCAAGATGCCTAACGCCGCAGTGATCAAAGCCACAATATAACTCAGGCTCTCACCATCTAAGCCATAATCCACACCAGTCCAAACCATACCCGCCATGACAGCTGCAGCAGCAGGAATCGGTAAACCCGTAAAATAACGACTATCAGCCATTTCCAGCTGCACATTAAATCGCGCTAACCGCAACGCGCCACCCGCTACATAAATAAAGGCCGCTACCCATCCAAAATTGCCTAAACTCTGCAATGACCAGGAAAACAACACAAGAGCCGGAGCCACACCAAAGGCGACAACATCGGCCAAGCTGTCGTACTCAGCACCGAACTTACTCGATGTATTGGTTAGGCGCGCAACCCTACCGTCTAATGTATCTAATACCATTGAAATAAATATAGCGATGGCTGCATTTTCAAAGTTACCGCTCATGCCTGAGACAACGGCGTAAAAGCCTGCAAATAAAGATGCCGTGGTAAAGCTGTTGGGCAAAAGATAGACACCTTTGGCAGGCTTCTTAGGAACCGCTGTGTCTTCGTTACCTGACTGTTTTAAAGGATCGGAACTCATAGATACACTGCTCTTTTAAAGAATTGACGCTAGCTTAACATGCCTGAACAAAAATACTAAAACCCTAGAATAAAAAAAGGCCGCATAACGGCCTTTAGTATAAATCATCAGCGTCAATATACTTTAGATACTTAGTATTTTGTCGCCACGAGCAATGCCTGAGACACCCGTTCGTACTGTTTCCAGTACATACGCTTCACCTATAGCACTGATAAACGCACTTAGCTTATCCTGATCACCCGTTAGCTGGACCGTATAAATACTACTGGTTACATCAACAATCTGGCCTCGAAAAATATCAACAGTACGCTTCACTTCATCACGATGCTGACCTGTAGCCTTAAGCTTGATTAACATCATTTCACGTTCAATGTGCTCACCTTCTGTAAGATCCACAAGTTTCACGACTTCAATTAACTTATTCAACTGTTTGGTGATCTGCTCTATCACACGATCACTACCAGAAGTAGTGACTGTAAGTCGTGATAAAGTTGGGTCTTCAGTTGGCGCAACCGTTAAGGTTTCAATATTGAAGTTACGCTGAGAAAACAAACCTACAACACGAGATAGAGCACCCGCTTCGTTCTCTAACAAAACCGCTATTATATGTCTCATTAGGTGCGCTCCGTTTTGCTCAACCACATATCGCGCATAGACGCCTTGGGAACCAACATTGGGTATACATGCTCAGTTGGATCAATATGAATATCAAGAAACACCAATTCGTCCTTTAAGGCAAACGCTTGTTCTAAAGCTGGCATAAGTTGCTCTTTGGTCTTAACAGTAATCGCCTTATGTCCATAAGCACTTGTAAGCTTGTGGAAATCTGGTAGTGACTTCATATATGACTGAGAGTGGCGACTTTCATAATTCATGTCTTGCCACTGACGCACCATACCTAAAGATTGGTTATTCAAACACACTATTTT
>JAIBDW010000038.1 GCA_024686035.1 Oceanospirillaceae bacterium | reverse complement strand
TCACGTTTTGATGTTATTGTAATCGGTGGTGGACATGCTGGTACTGAGGCAGCGTTGGCCAGTGCACGTTTGGGCGCGCAAACCTTGTTGCTTACGCATAACATGGACACTTTGGGTCAAATGTCATGTAATCCTGCTATTGGTGGAATTGGTAAAAGCCACTTGGTGCGTGAGATAGATGCGCTTGATGGTGCCATGGCACAAGCCACAGATGCTGCAGGTATACAATTTCGTGTGTTAAATTCACGTAAGGGTCCAGCTGTACGTGCCACAAGAGCTCAAGCTGATAGAAGCTTATATCGTAGCGCAATCCGCCAGACCCTTGAGCAACAAGACAATCTATATATATTTCAACAATCTGTTGATGACTTGATCATAGAAAAAGACCAGATAACCGGTGCTAAAACCAACATGGGGCTAAGTTTTTTTGCCCAACAAGTTGTAATGACAACAGGCACATTTTTAGGTGGTATTATTCACATTGGAATGCAACAAAGCCAAGGTGGCAGAGCCGGTGATCCTCCTGCTAATGCCCTATCACAAAGGCTTAGAGAAAGACCATTTCGTATTGAACGCCTTAAAACAGGAACACCTCCCAGAATTGATAAGCGCACTGTAGATTTTAGTGTAATGCAAACACAACCAGGAGATACACCAAGGCCAGTAATGTCGATGTTAGGTAGTTTAGATGACCATCCGCAACAGATTCCTTGTCACATTACCCACACCAACAAGAACACCCACGACATGATCCGCGAAAGCCTTGATCGCTCACCCTTATATGCGGGTGTGATTGAGGGAGTGGGTCCGCGTTATTGCCCATCTATTGAAGATAAAATAATGCGCTTTGCAGACAAAGACAGCCATCAGATATTTGTAGAGCCAGAAGGTTTAAATAGTATAGAACTCTATCCAAATGGTATTTCTACTAGCCTACCGTTTGATGTTCAATTAAATTTTGTAAGATCAATTATTGGTTTTGAAAACGCACACATCGTGCGTCCAGGTTATGCCATAGAGTATGATTACTTTAATCCCCAAGATCTAAAGCCTACTCTTGAAACTAAATTAATTAGTGGCCTTTACTTTGCTGGACAAATTAATGGCACTACAGGTTATGAAGAAGCTGGCGCCCAGGGTTTATTAGCTGGAGCAAATGCTGGCTTAAAAGCATTAGGTAAGGATGAGTTTACTACGGGACGTGACCAAGCCTATTTAGGTGTCATGGTAGATGATCTAGTCACTAATGGCACCCAAGAGCCTTATAGAATGTTTACCAGTCGTGCGGAATATCGCTTATTACTGCGAGAAGACAATGCTGATCAACGTTTGACAGAAATAGGTCATAACCTGGGTTTAGTTGGCGAAAAACGCTGGCGTGCTTTTAATGAAAAGTGTGAATCAATTGAGCAGCGTAAAACGCTCATGAAACAGACTAAAATCACACTCCATAACGACTTAGGCAAGCAACTAGAGTCGTTATTAGATAAACCTTTAAGTAAAGATACTAACCTTTTTGATATTCTCAAACGCCCAGAATTAACCTATGAAAAATTGCATGATTTAGCTCAATTACCAAAGGTCGATCCAGCTGTTGGGGAACAAATAGAGATTGATATTAAATACGCTGGTTATATTGACAGACAAAAAGAAGATGTAGCGCGTCTTAAAAGAAGTGAGTCAACACAAATCCCCAACGATTTTAACTACCAAGGTATACCTGGGTTATCCAACGAAGCGACCGCTAAGCTAGAAGAGATACGTCCTAACAATCTGGGTATGGCTAGCAGAATTCAAGGTGTTACACCGGCATCAGTGTCATTGTTGTTAATATATCTTAAAAAACACAAGATCAAGTCTAAAGTAGATTTGGCAGTATAACTATGACCATCAACCAAACCATAGCTGAAGCCAGTGCCACACATGAGCAGTGGCGAAACATGATTAGCAAAGGCAGTCATACACTTTCAATAGATTTAACCAAGCTACAGCTTGATATATTGGTCAGCTACATTGATCAGCTTGTTAAATGGAATAAAGCCTATAACCTTACGGCAATTCGCGACCCACTAGAAATGATTAAGCTACATGTATTAGATAGTTTAGCGATAGTTAACCACTTATCTAGCTTGAAGGCACATCGTTTTATAGATATTGGTACTGGTGCTGGGCTTCCAGGGATGATTTTAGCCATTATATGGCCACAAAAAATAATTCATCTGCTTGATACTAATGGTAAAAAGACGCGCTTTTTAACTCAGTTTAAACACCTCCACCAACTAAGTAATGTTGAAGTGTTAAACCAACGTTGTGAAGCATATGTACCGGACCAAACCTATGATGTTGTTTTATCACGCGCCTTTGCATCTGTTACAGACATGTTAAACGGGTGCCAACATCTTGTCACAGGTGATGGGCAGTTTGTAGCAATGAAAGGCACCTATCCACAACAAGAATTGGATGCTATGCCAACAAACTATAGCCTGCTAAACTGTGAAATCTTGAAGGTGCCAGGCGTCAAAGCCCAGCGCCATCTGTTAACCATTAAAAAACAATTAACAAAGGTCACAAGTGAGTAGAGTCGTTGCGATAACTAATCAAAAAGGTGGCGTGGGAAAAACCACAACTTGCGTCAACCTTGCAGCTTCTTTGGTAGCCACCAAACGACGCGTATTAGTGATCGATTTAGATCCCCAAGGCAATACCACTATGGGCAGTGGTATCGAAAAAAACTCGTTAAGCTATTCTGTACTTGATATTTTGACTCAAAAAGTAAACATCAATAAAGTCGTACACCAAAACACGCCAGCAGGCTATGACTTACTGCCAGCAAATGGTGATCTAACCGCAGCGGAAGTTGAACTGATTCAAGTACAGCAAAAAGAAGCACGCCTGCGTATTGCACTAAACAAATTGGAACAGCCTTATGACTTTATACTCATAGATTGTCCCCCATCCTTAAGCATGCTGACAGTCAATGCTCTGGCTTGCGCAGACAGTGTTTTAGTGCCAATGCAATGTGAATATTATGCACTGGAGGGTATAAGTGCATTGCTTAATACAGTTAAGCTAATCAAAAATAGCCTTAATCCAAATTTAGTCATTGAGGGTATACTTCGCACCATGTATGACCCGCGTAACAGTCTTACTAATGATGTCTCTCACCAACTGATTAATCATTTTGGTGATTTGGTATATCGCACTGTTATACCCCGCAATGTGCGACTAGCCGAAGCGCCAAGTCATGGCCTGCCGGCACTTATGTACGACAAGCACTCCCGAGGCGCTGTCGCTTATCTAGCATTGGCTAGTGAATTCATTCGTCAACAAGAAAAAAAATAGAGTTGAATTATGGTTAAAAAACGTGGACTCAATCGTGGTTTGCAGGCCTTACTCCAAGGTGCAGGAAGTCTTGATGTAGATTTGACTCAAGCACCAACTGACACAAAAGATGGTTTACAAGATATCCCCATCGAGTGGATAAAGCGTGGGGTTTATCAACCAAGACGTGATATGGATCCTGAGGCGCTTGAGGAATTGGCATCTTCGATACGGGTTCATGGCATCATGCAACCTATTGTAGTGCGCAGCGTGGGTATTGATCGGTATGAAATTATTGCAGGTGAACGCAGATGGCGCGCAGCTCAATTAGCCCAGCTTGACAGTGTGCCAGCACTGATCAAAGAAGTGCCAGATGAAGCGGCCATTGCAATGGCCCTCATAGAAAACATTCAACGTGAAGACCTAAATGCAATTGAAGAAGCATTTGCCTTACAAAGATTACAAAGTGAATTTGAACTAACACAGCAAGAAGTAGCCGATGCTGTGGGTAAATCACGTAGCGCAATTGCCAATCTATTACGATTGTTGCAGCTAAGTGAACCTGTAAGATTGATGCTTGAACGTGGCGATTTGGAAATGGGTCACGCACGCTCACTATTGACCTTAGAAGGGCAGCTGCAGTTGCAATTGGCTCGTGAGGTGGTGGCTAAAGGTCTATCAGTGCGTCAAACTGAAGAGTTAGTCCGCAAAGCACAACAAACACCAGATACTGTTGCTAAAAAGCAGCCTAACCCAGACACTCAAAACCTACAAAATCGGTTATCACAGTCTCTTGGGGCAGAAGTTAGCGTGGTTCAATCCGCTAAAGGTAAGGGTAAATTGACGATAGCGTATGATACTTTAGACCAACTAGATGGTATCATTGCTAAGCTTGAACATAGATAGCATGGGCATATCAGCTTATGTAACGAGTATCTGCCTTTAACTTTAAAGTGATAATTTCTTGAGGTTTACGCCCAAACTCACTATAATTGCGCTCGCTGTAATCTTAGTTGCGGCAAGTGACATAGTTTAGACCAACAACTAACGAGTTTTGTAAGCAATATGGCGCTCAATAAAGCCCCCCTTTGGCTACAAAAAACATTAACCTATCAATGCCTAATAGTGGCGGTGATTGGAGTGGGTTTATCTATAAATGATGGTATTGCGGGAATGTCCGTAATTATAGGTGGTGCTATTTACAGCCTGCCTGCCTATTGGGCACTTAGACGAGAGTTTTCACGCGGCAATCAGCTTAACTCCAAGGCCCAAAGCGCAGATGCAAAGCTAACATTGGCACAAATGTACGGTAATGAAGTGCTTAAAATAACCTTGACGGTGGTCTTGTTTAGTTTAGCCTTTGGTTTAGTTGAACCACTAAACCCATTAGCGTTACTTTTAGCTTTTACAGGCTCCCATGTATTAGTAGCATTGCTACCCGTATTTATAGATAAACAAACTTCTACGAAATAAAAGTGAGATAAAGCATGGCAAGTGGCATGACGTCCTCTGAGTATATAGCTCATCATCTGACTAACTTAACCTATGGCAAGCACCCTGTTAATGGCTGGAGCTTTGCTGAAAACGGCCAACAAGTTGTGGAAATGGGCTTTATGTCCATTAACGTTGACTCTATGGTTTGGTCTGTTGGTCTTGGTGCATTCTTCATCTGGTTATTTAGTCGTGTGGGCAGAACGGCCACAACCGGCGTACCATCAGGTGTTCAAAACTTCATTGAAATGATCATTGAATTTGTGGATGACAATGTTAAGAGCATGTTCCACCACAAAAGCGCCGTTATAGCACCGATGGCGTTAACCATATTTGTATGGGTCTTTTTGATGAACCTAATGGATTTGGTCCCGGTGGATTGGATTCCTCATCTTGCTGGTTTGATGGGCATTCATTTTATGAAAATCGTGCCATCTACAGACCTTAACGTCACTATGGGAATTTCATTCTCAGTGTTCTTTCTTATCGTTTTCTATTCAATTAAAGCAAAAGGTGTTGGCGGCTTTTTGGCTGAGTTAAGCTTGCAGCCGCTAGGCAAGTGGGCCTTACCTTTTAACCTACTATTAGAGTTGGTTGGTTTAATTGCAAAACCTATTTCATTAGCACTGCGTTTGTTCGGCAACATGTACGCAGGCGAAATGATCTTTATTCTGATTGCACTACTACCCTTTTGGGCTCAGTGGGTGTTATCGGTGCCGTGGGCTTTGTTCCACATCCTAATCATCACATTGCAGGCATTCATCTTTATGGTGCTGACCATTGTGTATTTGGCGATGGCTCACGACCATCATTAATCATTACCTTTTTACTTTTAACTACTAATCTCACTTAAACTGGAGAAACACAATGGAATTGGAAATTGCACAGATTGCTGCTAGCGCATCACTGTATTTTGCTGGCGCATTCATCTTAGGTATGTCTGCTCTTGCGGCTGCTGTTGGTATTGGCGTATTGGGCGGAAAGTTTTTGGAAGGCGCTGCGCGTCAGCCAGAACTGATCCCACTACTTCGTACACAGTTTTTCATCATTATGGGTCTAACTGACGCCGTGCCTATGATCGGTGTGGGTATCAGCCTTTACATCATGTTTGCGGTTGCATAAAGGTCATCTTTAACCAACCCATTCAGATGGAGGTCTTGCCATGAATATGAACATGACAATTTTGGGCCAGATTATTTCTTTTGCCATCTTCGTGTACTTGTGCATGAAGTTTGTTTGGCCACCGCTTACAGCGGCCTTGGCCGAGCGTCAAAAGATGATCGCAGAAGGTTTAGATGCAGCTGATAAAGCTGCACGTGAACTTGCTGATGCCCAGCAGTCTGTAGAAACAGCACTGCAAGAAAGCAAAGCGCAAGCAGCTACTATTATAGAGCAAGCTAACAAACGCGCTAGCCAGATCGTTGATGAAGCCAAAGAGACCGCTCAAGCCGAAGCCACACGTATTAAAGTGGCAGCGACTGCTGATGTTGAACAGGAAATCAATAGCGCTAAAGAAGCGCTACGTGCTCAAGTTGCAACGCTTGTTGTGGCCGGTGCAGAAAAAATCCTGGGTGCATCTATCGATGTAAACAACCATAAAGAGCTTGTCGATAAGTTGGCAGCCGAACTGTAAGAAAAGAGAGGTTAACGATGGCTGAAACCATTACTGTTGCCCGTCCTTACACCAAGGCCGCTTTCGAAACGGCATTGGCCCAGGGCGACTTGGGTAGCTGGTCGGAATTTTTGAACATGGCCGCAGCCGTTGTTGCGGACCCAAGTTTAGCCCAGGTTCTGGATAATCCAGCACTGACGGCAACGAAGAAAGCCCAGCTAGTGACTGACGTTGTAAACGGCAATCACCCTGTATCTCAACAGGCTCAGAACTTTCTGAACCTGTTGGCCGAAAACAAGCGTTTGTCATTGCTACCTGAGGTTTCAAATTTATATGAAACCTTAAAGGCAAACCAAGAGCAGTCGATAGATGTGTCTATCGTAAGTGCCTTTGATTTAGGCAATGAGCAACAAGACAAACTGACTCAAGCATTGAGCGCGATGTTGTCACGCGAAATTAACATTACTAGTACTACCGATGCGTCATTGCTTGGTGGTGTGATCGTCTCCGCAGGCGACCTAGTTATTGATGGTTCCGTTAAGGGCAAACTAAGCAAATTGGCTGAGGCCATGAATGCCTGAGTGTGAGGAATAAAGCATGCAACAACTGAATCCTTCAGAGATCAGTGAAATCATCAAGAAGCGTATTGAGCAACTTGATGTATCATCTGAAGCCCAGAATGAGGGCACAATTGTTAGTGTAGCTGATGGTATCGTACTGATCCACGGCTTAGCTGACGCAATGTACGGGGAAATGATTGAATTCCCTGGTGGTATTTACGGCATGGCCATGAACTTGGAGCGCGACTCTGTCGGCGCTGTAGTTCTTGGTGATTACGAAGAGTTGGTTGAAGGCCAAACTGCTCGTTGTACTGGTCGTATCCTAGAAGTTCCTGTAGGCCCTGCACTATTGGGTCGTGTAGTAGACGCTCTGGGTAACCCTATCGATGGTAAAGGTCCGGTCGATTGTGATCTTACTGACGCTGTTGAAAAAGTAGCCCCAGGTGTAATTGAACGTAAATCTGTAGACCAGCCAGTTCAAACAGGACTTAAGGCGATTGACGCCATGGTTCCTGTAGGTCGTGGCCAGCGCGAATTAATCATCGGTGACCGCCAGACGGGTAAGTCTGCTATCGCTATCGATGCCATCATCAACCAAAAAGATACTGGCGTTAAATGTGTGTACGTGGCCATTGGTCAAAAGCAATCTACTATTGCTAACGTAGTACGTAAGCTAGAAGAACACGGCGCAATGGCTCATACCATCGTTGTAAACGCCGGCGCAGCTGACTCAGCAGCCCTACAGTTCTTATCGCCTTACTCTGGTTGTACTATGGGAGAATACTTCCGTGACCGTGGTGAAGATGCACTGATCGTATTTGATGACTTAACTAAGCAAGCTTGGGCTTATCGCCAAATCTCTTTGCTACTTCGTCGTCCTCCGGGTCGTGAAGCCTACCCAGGCGATGTATTCTATTTGCACTCTCGTCTACTTGAGCGCGCATCTCGTGTAAACGCAGAATATGTAGAAGCATTTACCAACGGTGAAGTAAAAGGTAAGACCGGTTCTTTAACCGCGCTACCGATTATCGAAACCCAAGGCGGAGACGTATCGGCTTTTGTACCGACTAACGTAATCTCTATTACCGACGGCCAGATCTTCTTGGAAACTGACTTATTCAACGCCGGTGTGCGTCCAGCTATTAACGCTGGTTTGTCTGTGTCCCGTGTAGGTGGTGCAGCACAAACTAAAATCATCAAGAAGTTAGGTGGTGGTATTCGTTTAGCATTGGCTCAGTATCGTGAACTGGCAGCCTTCTCTCAGTTTGCTTCTGACTTGGATGACGCAACACGCGCCCAGCTAGAGCATGGTCAAAGTGTGACCGAGCTGATGAAGCAGCACCAGTACTCGCCTATGAGCGTTGCCGATATGGCAATCAGCCTATTTGCTGCTAACGAAGGTTTCCTGAACGATGTAGGCCTTCCTAAGGTTGGCGACTTCGAAGCCGCCCTAATTTCTTACATGAACAGCGAACATAGCGACGTGATGAGTCAGGTGAATGAATCTGGTGACTTCAACGGCGACATCGCTGCGAACTTTAAGTCTGCATTAGAGCAGTTTAAGGCAACTCAAACCTGGTAGTAGCTAGCGGCCCCAAGTACTCTTGGGGCGGCGCTACGACCTAGTTAGTTACTTAATAGATAGGTAAGCATATGGCAGTCGGAAAAGAAATAAAGACCCAGATTGCAAGTATCAAGGGTACGCAAAAAATCACTAGCGCCATGGAAATGGTTGCGGCGAGTAAAATGCGTAAAGCACAAGATCGTATGAACCAGAGCCGTCCTTACGCAGATAAAATGCGTGAAGTGATCGCTCATCTTGCACGGTCTAACCCTGAGTACAAGCATCTGTATCTGCAACAGCGAGAGCTAAAGCGGGTGGGTTACATTGTAGTTTCTTCCGATCGTGGTCTGTGTGGTGGTTTAAACATTAACGTGTTTAAGCAAACCGTACAGAGCATGGCTGAACATGATAAAAATGGCATTGAGATCGACGTCTGTGCCATTGGTTCTAAATCAGCAACCTTCTTTAACACTTACGGCGGAAACGTCGTATCAAGCAAGTCCCAGCTGGGTGAAAAGGCAGAAATAGCTGAACTCATCGGTGCTGTGAAAATCATGCTTGATAGTTATGATGAAGGACGGTTGGACGCTGTGTACGTGGTATACAATAATTTTGTAAATACCATGACCCAACAACCCAACGTAGTACAACTTTTGCCATTGCAGGCAGACCCGAATGATGACGGCATGAGCCAACATTGGGACTACTTATATGAGCCAGATGCCCGTGAATTGCTCACAGGCCTTTTGACCCGTTATGTAGAATCTTTAGTGTATCAAGCCGTGGTAGAGAATAACGCTTGTGAGCAGGCCGCGCGGATGATCGCTATGAAAAGCGCCACCGATAACGCGGGTGATCTGATTGATGACCTTCAGATGATTTACAACAAGGCTCGTCAATCTGCGATTACTCAGGAAATCTCTGAGATCGTAAGTGGCGCAGCAGCCGTTTAACCTGAGCTATAAGCAGTAGTTTTCGATAGAGGATAAAATTATGAGTAGCGGACGTATCGTACAGATTATCGGCGCTGTAATCGACGTGGAATTTCCACGTGATTCTGTGCCAAAAGTATATGACGCACTAACTGTAGACACTAAGGGCACAACCCTAGAAGTTCAACAACAGTTGGGTGACGGCGTAGTACGCACTATCGCCATGGGCCAGACCGAAGGTCTAAGCCGTGGTCTAGACGTATCTAACACCGGTGGCGCCATTAAAGTACCAGTTGGAACAGCCACTTTGGGCCGTATCATGGACGTATTGGGTAACCCAATCGACCAGTGTGGCCCTATCGGTGAAGAAATTCGTATGCCAATTCACCGTAAGGCACCTTCTTACGCGGAGCAGTCAGCTAGTAATGAATTGCTAGAGACAGGCATCAAAGTTATCGACCTAGTTTGTCCTTTCGCTAAAGGCGGTAAGGTTGGACTATTTGGTGGTGCCGGTGTAGGTAAAACCGTAAACATGATGGAGCTTATTCGTAACATCGCGATTGAGCACAGTGGTTATTCTGTGTTTGCTGGTGTGGGTGAGCGTACTCGTGAAGGTAACGACTTTTACTACGAGATGAAAGAATCCAATGTATTGGACAAAGTATCTCTAGTATACGGCCAAATGAATGAGCCCCCAGGAAACCGTCTACGTGTAGCACTGACTGGCCTTACTATGGCGGAGCAGTTCCGTGATGAAGGCCGTGATGTATTGTTGTTTGTTGACAACATCTATCGCTACACTTTAGCTGGAACTGAAGTATCTGCATTGCTTGGCCGTATGCCTTCTGCAGTAGGTTACCAGCCAACACTAGCCTCTGAAATGGGTGTGTTGCAGGAGCGTATTACTTCCACTAAGACGGGTTCGATCACGTCTATCCAAGCGGTATACGTACCAGCGGATGACTTGACTGACCCGTCTCCAGCAACGACCTTCTCTCACTTGGATGCTACCGTGGTATTGTCTCGTCAGATCGCAGAATTGGGTATCTACCCAGCAATCGATCCGCTAGATTCAAGCTCACGTCAGTTAGACCCACTAGTGATTGGCCAAGAACATTACGACATTGCTCGTGGTGTACAAGGGATTCTTCAGCGCTATAAAGAGCTTAAAGACATCATTGCAATTTTGGGTATGGACGAACTATCTGATGAAGACAAGCAAGCGGTAACGCGTGCTCGTAAGATTCAGCGTTTCTTGTCTCAGCCATTCTTCGTTGCTGAAGTATTTACTGGATCTCCTGGCAAGTATGTATCTCTTAAAGACACAATTTCTGCGTTTAAGGGTATTTTGGCTGGTGAATACGATGATCTTCCAGAGCAAGCCTTCTACATGGTTGGCGGCATTGAAGAAGCAGTCGAAAAAGCAAAGAGCATGTAATTGTTTGGGCTTAATACTGTTGGCTAAAGCTAATACGTTAAGCCCAGCTTAAGAGGATAATCATATGGCTACCAGTGTAGATTGTGACATCGTTAGTGCTGAAGAATCCGTCTTTTCAGGTAAAGTACAGTTTATTTCGCTGACAGGCTCTTTTGGTGAGTTGGGTATTTATCCAGGCCACACGCCGCTATTAAGTGAAGTTAAGCCAGGTCCTGTGAAAATGCTCATGGAATCAGGTGAAGAAGACATATTTTACGTGTCAGGTGGTTTCTTAGAAGTTCAGCCGCACAAGGTTATCTTGTTGGCTGATACCGCATTGCGTGCAGCAGATTTAGATGAAGCTGCTGCAGAAGAAGCCAGTCGCCATGCCGAACAGGCAATGGCAGACAAAACGTCTGAGTTTGAATACTCGCGTGCAACCGGCCAATTGGCTGAAGCTGCGGCTCAACTACGTACCTTGCGTCAGATTCGTCAGAAGCTAGGCAAATAAGTAGTTCACAGTGAAGTATCTAAAAAAGCAGCCTCGGCTGCTTTTTTTGTACCCGCAAATTGGCTAACATTGCTCAGCCCTGAGTTAAAAATAACCACCAAACTCAAAAGCCTTTAGAAAATATGCTACTGTACTCTAGTGCCTTTATGGTGAATCTTTAATAACACCGTTAGGCTTATATCTAGATGCAATTTACCTGAACTTAATCGGTATAGAGCGTCTAATGGATAACCTTGATTTAATACCCATCACAAGGATCGTTAATGTCGTTAGAAGTAATTATTCTCGCAGCAGGCAAAGGCACAAGAATGCATTCAGACGTGCCTAAAGTTTTGCATCCATTGGCAGGCAAGCCAATGCTTGTGCGTGCTATTGAACAGGCGCAAACACTTAAGCCTTCTCAAACCCATATCATCGTGGGCCACGAGGCCCAAAAAGTAGCTAGCATAGTTGAACCTATGGGGGCTCAATGTGTGACCCAAAATCAGCAGTTAGGTACTGGGCACGCTGTTGCCCAAGCGATGCCAGCAGTAGATGACTTGGCAGTGGTTTTAGTATTGTATGGAGATGTGCCCCTTGTGCCTGGGGTGCTAATGCAACAGCTGGTAGACAAAGCCAAACACGGTGATTTAGCTGTGCTTACGGTCACCCTTGATGATGCTTCAGGTTACGGCCGTATAGTGCGCAATGACCAAGGACAAATCCAAGCCATTGTTGAACACAAAGATGCCAATGATGAGCAGTTAAAGATTAAAGAAATCAATACAGGGATATTGGCCGCCAAAGCAAGCTTACTGAATAACTGGCTACCTCGTATTGGCAGTAACAATGCACAAGGGGAGATTTATTTAACCGACATTGTAGCCATGGCAGTTGCAGATGGGGTCGATATCACTAACCTGCAACCGCAATTCCCACAACACACCCAAGGCGTCAACGACCGTGTGCAGCTGGCAGAGCTTGAACGCTGGTTCCAGCAACAACAAGCCACACAATTACTTCGCGATGGTGTGCAGCTTGCAGACCCTACACGTTTTGACCTACGTGGTGAACTAACCGCAGGTAAAGACACCTATATAGACATTAATACCATCATAGAAGGGCAAGTATCTATTGGTGATGGTGTACACATTGGCCCAAACTGTCACATCAAAGATAGCCATATTGGCGCTGGCACACAGGTTTTGGGTAACAGCATGATCGATACGGCTCAAGTGGCTAACAATTGTACAATTGGTCCTTTTGCTCGCTTACGGCCTGGCACTGTCATGAATGACAACGCCAAAGTAGGCAACTTTGTCGAAACTAAAAAAACCACCCTAGGTAAAGGTTCAAAGGCCAATCACTTCACTTACCTTGGAGATACCCACGTGGGTGAGCTTGTGAATATCGGCGCAGGCACCATCACTTGCAACTATGACGGGGTCAATAAGTTTCAGACCGATATCGGCGATGGCGCTTTTATTGGTTCAAATAGCTCAATTGTGGCACCGGTTACCATTGGCGCTGGGGCGACCATTGGCGCAGGCTCCACCATTACTAAAAACGTAGAAAATGACTATCTAGCGATCGCTCGCGGTAAACAACGAAATTTAGCTTCTTGGGCTAAACCCAAAAAGTGTTAATCAAGGAAGACATCTCATGTGTGGAATAGTTGGCGCCATTGCTTTACGCAATATTAGTAGCATACTTGTAGAAGGCTTAAAGCGCCTAGAATACCGAGGATATGATTCATCAGGCGTGGCTATCTTAAGCGATCAAGGCTTACAGCGTACCCGTAGAGTAGGCAAAGTAGCCAGTTTAGATGCCGCATTAACGCAAGTGCCATTAGCAGGCAACTTAGGTATTGCCCACACACGCTGGGCCACACACGGTGTTCCTAATGAAGTAAATGCCCACCCACATTGGTCCCATAGTAGTTTGGCTGTAGTGCATAATGGCATTATAGACAATTTTGAGCTCATCAAAGCCGACCTCATTGCCACAGGCTATGGTTTTGACAGCGATACTGACACCGAGGTGATTGCTCACCTAATTCACCGTAATCGCCAACAGGGCATGTCTTTAACACAAGCGGTGCGTGATGCAGCAGGGCGCTGTGAAGGTGCCTACGCCTTAGGTGTAGTGGATGAAACTCAGCCAGATTTATTGTTAGCAGCACGAAAAGGCAGCCCATTAGTGATCGGTTTGGGCAGTGACGAAAATTATATTGCATCAGATCAGTTGGCACTTTTGCAAGTCACAGATCAATTTATGTTTTTGGAAGATGGCGATATTGCTGAAATAAGTCGAACTGGCGTTACGGTTACAGATCTTAGGGGGGCTGTGGTTGAGCGTCCTAGTCACCGTTATGAACACAGTGAAGAAAGCAGTGACAAGGGCCACTATAAACACTACATGCTCAAAGAAATTTATGAACAGCCAAAGGTTGTGGCTAATCTTATTTCCCAACAAGTTGTGGATGGGCAAATACAAAATACTCTAAACGATAGTGCCATTGAGGCTCTGTCTAAGGCTAAAAACGTACAAATCATTGCCTGTGGCACAAGCTTTTTAGCAGGAATGGTCGCTAAGTATTGGATTGAGAGCCTGGCAGGCCTTGCCTGTCAAATCGAAGTCGCTAGCGAGTATCGCTATCGCCAAGCAGTGGTGCCAGAGGATACCCTACTGATCACTTTGTCCCAGTCTGGTGAAACAGCAGATAGCTTGGCTGCGTTACGACATATTGATAAAACCAAACTTGCCGCAAGTTTAGCCATTTGTAATGTAGCATCAAGTAGTCTTGTGCGCGAATCAGACATCGTCTTGTTAACACAAGCAGGCCCTGAAATCAGTGTTGCCTCTACCAAAGCCTTTACGACCCAGCTTATCACTCTGCTTCATCTGACGTTACTATTGGCCAAGCAGCGCTCCCATGTAGATATCCAACCTATAATAAATGCCATGCAAACATTGCCTGGGGTATTGCAGCAATGCCTATTAATGGACGCAAAGATTCAAACAGTGGCGCAAAGGTTTGCCGACAAGCACCACACGCTATTTCTTGGCAGAGGTAGTATGTACCCAATTGCTTCAGAAGGTGCTTTAAAGCTTAAAGAAATTTCCTACATACATGCTGAGGCATACCCAGCAGGAGAGTTGAAACATGGCCCATTGGCCTTGGTGGATGCCTTTATGCCTGTGGTTGTGGTGGCGCCCAAGGATGACATGCTGGATAAGCTTAAAGCCAACATGCAAGAAGTGCGAGCTCGTGGTGGGGAACTGTTTGTGTTTGCAGATGCTCATGCCAAAATGGCAGAAGATGAAGCGACACACATCATTGTGGTGCCAGAAGTCCATGAAGTGCTGGCTCCCATCGTATACGCGCTGCCGATGCAATTGTTGTCCTACCACGTGGCGATTATCAAAGGCACTGATGTGGATCAGCCTCGTAACTTAGCCAAATCAGTGACCGTGGAATAGGATTACTGTTTTTTAACCCGCCAGTCTAGTCGGTGTGGCATACACAAAGGTGAGAGCACCATGGAAAAAAGCAGCCAGTTAGACTTTTTGTTATTGCCATCAACACTGATACGCTTTTTGTTTTGGATTTTCAGTATCGTTATAGTGCTTGGCCTTTTTGTAGCTTGGGCTGTCAATGAACAACGTACTAAGTTTTATAAACAAGCAAATAATGCGTTCTTTCATGTCCATGAACAATTGGTCATCAATGACGCGGCATTAGCCGGGTTTGCTAGCTTACTTACCAGTATAGGCACTAATAACATTCAGCAAAAACGTGATTTCACTAGGCGTATGCGCAGTGCCTACCCGCATATTTATATGTTTGAAGCGCTCACTAGTGTTGATCCACAATATAAACAGCAACATCAACAAAAAATGCAGAGTCTGGGCTATCCAGATTATGAAATCACGCGTTATGTGTCCAAGAAAAATCCTCTAGGTAAGGCCATCAACATGGTTGATGGAGTGCCTATGTACTTCCCTATTTTTTATATTGACCCTTATTTAGATTCTGTTAAAGGCCTCATGGGGTTTGATATGATGTCGATACGTAAAATGCGAGTCCCCTTGTTAGAATCCATAGCCACTGGAAAACCAGTGGCTTCTGCACCCTATAATTTAAGAGAAGGTGGCCGCGGCTATACATTGATTAAGGCCCTGGGCATGGGTGGCAGTGGTCAAGGCATAGCGGCTGCGCACGGAAAAGGTGGGTTGGCTGTATTGGTCGTCATTAAAATAGATAGGATGTTGGCTTCTTTGACAGGCATCGTACCTGAAGCGAAAATTCAATTACTTTATGGGGACGAGCGCGAACTTGCTGCACAAGAAATATTTCCCCAGGCGCTCTCTAGCCCCACCATTGAGTTGGACACTTTGGTTGAAGAGTATGAGTTGGACGATCTAGGGCAACCATTTGTCCTATCAATAAAGCAATCAGCAGGGCTGTTTACTCACCATGTTCAGGTTATGGCGATGCTGCTTTTGGTGATGTGCTTTGCATACGTCACTTACTATCGAAGTTTGCTTGCCAAGCATCGGCTGCAACTTCAAAGAGACACTGCGGTAGTCAAAATCAGTCAACAGCATGATTCTTTGGAGATCATGGTTGCAAGTCGTACTATAGAGCTGCAGCGAAAGAGTGATGAAAATATCAATTTGGCACAGCAACTCATTCGTGTTCAAGAAGATCAAATACACCACATTGCAAGAGAATTGCATGATGGCTTTGGCCAAGTCCTCACCGCCATCAAAATCAACGCCCACATACTGGAAAACACTAAACAAATACAAGACGTAGAGCCTTATGCCCAAGATATAACCGCCCATGCCAACACCTTGTATGACACTATGCATGATATGATTCAACGCTTAAGGCCTGAAGCACTGGATATGTTTGGCTTAAAGGCTGCGATTGAACAATGCATTGATGTATTTCGTTTGGATGAACAAGGTGTTGAGTTAGACCTTTACATTGATGACGCGGTAAAT
>JAIBDW010000116.1 GCA_024686035.1 Oceanospirillaceae bacterium | reverse complement strand
ATTACTAGATACCATGATATCCATACTGGGAGACAAGGTTTGTACTAGCCCATTTTTTTGATATTGATTGGCACTAATGCAGCGATGCAAAATGTCATTTTCGTTAGTGGCCACCACAAGCTGGGCGATAGGCAAGCCCATTTTTTGAGCTAAATAGCCTGCATAAATGTCCCCAAAGTTACCGGTAGGTACGCTAAAGGAAATCTTGCGATGAGGTCCACCCAAAGCCACGGCGGCATAAAAGTAGTAGACGATCTGGGCCATAATGCGGGCCCAGTTAATGGAATTAACCGCGCCCAGCTGACCACCATTTAAAAAAGACTGATCAGCAAAGCTTTGCTTAACCATTTGCTGACAATCATCAAAATTACCACGCACAGCAATATTGTGAATATTATCACCGATTAAGGTAGTCATCTGACGGCGCTGCACTTCTGAGACGCGTTCATGGGGGTGCAGGATAAACATTTTCACCCGTTTGCTATGCTTACACCCTTCGATAGCAGCAGAGCCTGTATCACCAGAGGTGGCTCCCATAATCACTAAGTGCTTGTCACGCTTAATGAGCGCGTTGTCCATTAAACGGCCCAGCAACTGCAAGGCAAAATCTTTAAAGGCTAAGGTAGGGCCATGAAATAGCTCTAGCACCCATTCGTTTTTATCCAACTGAACTAAAGGCGCCACCGCCTTGTGATTAAAACCCGCATAGGTTTCATCAACCATCACCTTAAGTTCGCTACTGCTCACATCGTCTTCAACAAAGGGCAATAAAATTTTATGGGCTAGATCGGCATAATTAAGCTTGGACCAAGACGCAATGTCTTCATGACTAAATTGAGGCAATGTTTTTGGCACATAAAGGCCGCCATCACTGGCTAAGCCTGTAAGCAATACTTCTTCAAAACTAAGGCTTGGGGCCTCACCACGTGTACTGATATAACGCATAATTTTTAGCCGCCTAAGTTTTCAACACGAATACGAGTGACTTCACCATTCACATCTGCCAAGGCTTCAATCGCTTTGATGGCGCTGTTCATATGGCCCTCTACGACGGGGCGAGTCAATATAATCACAGGCACTTGAGCTGACCCATGAGTTTGTTGGCGGATGGCTTCAATACTAATGCCTGCATCACCCAAAATCTGAGTAATTTGTGCCAAAACACCTGGCTTTTCAGACACACTCATACGCATGTAAAAGGCAGTGACTACCTTTTCCATTGGTAAAATAGGGCTATCAGACAATGTGTCAGGCAAAAAGCCTAAAGACGGCATGGGTTGCGTTTGATCTGCAGACATGTCGCGCACTATGTCTACTAAATCAGCCACTACAGAAGAGGCCGTAGGCTCTGCGCCTGCGCCAGCACCATAATACATGGTGGGGCCCACGGCATCGCCTTCTACCAACACAGCGTTCATGACGCCGTTCACATTAGCGATTAAACGCTGTTCTGGAATAAGTGTAGGGTGCACACGCAGCTCTATGCCTTCTGAGGTGGCGCGAGTGAGGCCTAGGTGCTTAATGCGAAAGCCTAAAGATTGCGCATTAGCCACATCTTGCGCTGATATTTTGCTGATGCCTTCGGTGTAACATTTGTCAAACTGCAAAGGAATACCAAAAGCAACCGATGACAAAATAGTCAGCTTGTGGGCCGCATCAATGCCTTCTACATCAAAGGTAGGGTCGGCTTCGGCATAACCTAGCGCTTGTGCTTCTTGTAATACGTCAGCAAAGGCACGGCCTTTGTCACGCATTTCTGTAAGTATAAAATTGCCGGTGCCATTAATGATGCCGGCTAACCAGTTAATACTATTAGCCGCCAAACCTTCTCGCATGGCTTTAACAATAGGAATACCGCCCGCAATCGCCGCTTCATAAGCCACCACTACATTGTGTTTGGCAGCGGCTGCAAAAATTTCATTGCCATGCACAGCGATCAAGGCTTTGTTGGCTGTAACCACATGCTTGCCATTGCGAATGGCGGTTAATACCAGCTCTTTGGCAGGTTCATGGCCGCCAATAAGCTCTACTAGCACATCTACATTGGGGTTGTTGGCTACGGCAAAAATGTCATCGGTGATGTTGGTGTGACCCGTGTCGCAATTAATGTTTGGGCGGCGCTGTGCAATCTGTTCAACCACAATAGCACGGCCCGTACGGCGGGTAATTTCGCGGCTGTTGCGCTCTAAAACGTTAAAGGTACCACCACCCACGGTGCCAAATCCACAAATCCCAACTCTTACCGGTTTCAAGGTAAACCCCATTGCGAAAAAATTCGCATATCAATTAATGTATAAAACAAGGCGCATATTGTAGCCTAACAGGCTGTGCCTGTCAGCTCATAAGAGGCACTAAAGCAGTACGAAAGCCACACAAAAGCCGCGTTAAAGCACACCCAAACGCCGAGCCATTTCTTCTGCTGGCACATAACCAGGCATTAGCTCACCAGAAGTAAGCACTATGGCGGGGGTGCCATTAACGCCTATTTGTTCACCAAGGGCATAATGAGCGGCCACGGGGTTATCACACAATGGGGGGGATTTTTGTGGGCGCTGCTTATCATGTGAGCGCGCCTTGGCCTTGGTTAAAAACTCATTGGGATTTTGCGCACACCAAGAATCTACCAGCACTTGGTAGCTAGTAGATTGCAGGCCTGCACGAGGAAAAGCCAAGTATTTCACTTCGATACCGTAGCCGTTTAGCTGAGCCATTTCTGAGTGTAGTTTTTGGCAGTAAAAGCAGTCGATGTCTGTAAATATAGTAATACTGGCCTTTTTTTCACCTACAGCAGGGAACACCCATGCTTTTTGCGCCGCTTCGCTTTGCATCGCAATGAGCGTCTTTTTTAACCCACTGGTTTGGGTAAGGTTAACCAGCCTTGCCCCGATGGGGTTTTGAAACATGGGGCCTGCAAAGAAAAAAGCGCCATCTTCACTCATATAAATCTGATCACCGGTGTTAAGCACGATGTCATACATGCCCTCCATGGGTGTAGACTCTATACTTAAGGCTTTGATGTCTGGGCTGATTCTTGCCAAACTGGCCTCCAACTTGGCGTAATCGTCTGCCCACGCATTAGCGGCAAAGAAAGCCAGTGTCAGTGCTAAGGTGGTGGCCGTTTTAATCATCTGTAAACGCATAATAAGGGTCTAGCCTCTAGGGTGATGTTGTGAATGTAAATGGTGTAACCGCTGCGTAGCCACATGAGTATATATCTGTGTGGTGGATAAATCACTATGGCCTAAGAGTATTTGAATCACCCGCAAATCGGCGCCATGGTTGAGTAAATGGGTGGCAAAAGCATGCCTTACCACGTGGGGCGACAAGGGTTTTTGAATAGCGGCGCTAATTCCATGTTGTTTAATGCGGTGCCAAAAGGTTTGCCGAGTCATATGCTGGCCCCTGTTGCTGGGAAATAGCACACCGCTTGCGCTGGCTTTTAATAGCTGCGGCCTTGCTTGCTTAATATATGTTTGCAGCCAGTCTTGCGCCACCTCGCCTATCGGCACCAAACGTTCTTTGGCGCCTTTACCAAACACCTTAACCACCCCAGCCGCAAGGTTGAGCTGGTTTATATCTAGCTCACACAATTCACTCACTCGCAGGCCACAGGCATATAAAAGCTCAAGCATGGCCTTGTCTCTAAGGCCAATGTCGGTGGCCACATTGGGCGCGGCCAACAAAGCCTCTACCTCTGCTTCTGTGAGTGATTTAGGAAGAGGCCGCCCTTGCTTAGGCGCATCAATCAATGCCGCAGGGTTGGCTGCTAGGTGGTTCTCACGCACCATGTATTGATAAAAGCCTTTGATACTGGATAAATGCCTAGCTAAAGAACGCGGCTTTATGCCGGCTTTAGAGCGATCTGCCAAAAAGCTCATTACATCGTTTGCTTTTGCTGCCGCCAAGCTTAGATGACGCAAGCGAAGAAACTCATGCAGCTGATGCAGGTCTGCACTGTAGCTTGCAAGGGTGTTTTTACTCAGCCCTTTTTCTAGCCACAGTGAATCTGTGTAGTATTTGATATATTCAATATCATGGCTCATTAATCGACTAACACCTTGGGTGATCTTGCCAGCAACTGCCACTGCGCTATGGTTAGGCTGCTATGATCCTTATGGCGGCCCCTGTGGCCATCAGTATAGTAGTTATACGCCGCATTGTATCTAAGTGCGCAGCACTAACCTCCTTTATGATTGTTTTTAAAGATCAGTTATCTGATCATATTTAACCAAGGCAGGTCCACAGGGTTATTTACAGAGTCAGCTAGGTAAATAACTAACATAAATCATAGACCTACATACCCCATTATTTCGGTTACGCCAAGTGTAAACTTGCCAACTGTGTTGTAAAGATTGCATTCATCTTTTCAGCATGTTTTACACAATGGGCCCCCCGTTCAAAATTGCTTAGGGACGATACATGTTTGGATATATTAAGAAAATCAGTGATGGCATTAGTTATCCAGATCATTTCCCGTAAGGCAGATATTTTTCCTTCATTAGTCGCCATAGGGTAACGATTTGCAACCAACGTCAATTCGATAGCGAGCTTGCTGATCACATCGGCCAGCCTATAACCAAATTTAGTCATGAAATCGCCATCAATAGCCTTCATTAAAAGTAATATAAATTGGCTTACTTTGTAGCGCGGTAAAAAAGCTCGATCAACCAACTTAGCTGGTGCCATCACATTAGTTGCTGATAAATCTCTTTTCTTAATTTCAGCCTGTATGGCGTCATTCACTTTGGTATTGTTAATTAAGTCATTTTTTAACATTGGATCATGAAATATTTCGCCAAAACTCTGAGAGTCTTTTACCAACCCTGCAACATCTCGTTCAATCATGGTTAGATTTAGGCGTAATTTTTCCTGAAAAAACCTGGCTTGTTGTTCACTGCGATTTAAAGGGAAAGAGTGT
>JAIBDW010000040.1 GCA_024686035.1 Oceanospirillaceae bacterium | reverse complement strand
GATGGTAGTGTGGGGTTTCCCCATGTGAGAGTAGGTCATCGCCAAGCACCTCATTCAGTACTAAAAAGCCCCTAGCCCAAAAAGCTAGGGGTTTTTTATTGGGCGTAAGAAAATAACATCAGCCTTTACCTTGCGGATACGCCTTTTACCTTCACCTGAGCATGACCATCCAAAAGGGTGATCTTCAAATTTTGCTCAGCCTCAATTTGCGATATTTTGGTGATTACCTGCGCTTGCATGTTTTGCGTCACGCTATAGCCTCTAGATAAGGTGTGCAACGGACTTAATTGGTTTAGTTGGCTAGTCAGGGCCATGAACCTTTGTGTACGCCTTTGAAGACCAACATTTTGGCTGGTCTCTAGTCGCCGACTAAGCTGCGTTACATTTTTTATATGGGCGCTAATGTTGGTCTTGGGGTTAAGGTTAATGAGTTTATTTTGCTGTTGATTGAATATCGTCTTTTTAGCATGCAGTTGCTTTAGTGAGGCTTGTTCTAAGCGAACTTGTAAGTGATCCAAACGTTGGCTTTGGTCATTAAGCTTTTGTCCAGGGTGTTTGAGTAGCCCTTGCAGGCGGGACAAGTTAAGTTTTTGATGTTGTAGGTGTTTGTGCCACTGTTGCTTTAGCTGGCGTTCTATTTGTTGCACTTGATGTATAAGATCTGTTTGGTCTTTACTGACCAGTTCTGCAGCGGCAGAAGGCGTGGGCATCCGGCAATCTGCAGCAAAATCGGCGATCGTGAAATCTGTCTCGTGGCCCACAGCGCTCACTGTAGGTATACGACTTGAGTAGATCGTACGAGCAAGATGTTCATCGTTATAGCTCCACAGGTCTTCTATCGATCCTCCTCCTCGGGTTAGCACAATAACATCATGCTGACCCATGAGATTGCATAACTCTATGGCTGTGGCACTTTGGGAAGCAGCATTTTGTCCTTGCACGGTAACTGGCAATAAATCCACCGCTAAGCTTGGCATTCGTTGTTGCAATATTTTCAGAAAATCATGGATTGCAGCGCCATTTTCGGATGTGATCACTGCTATGCGCTGGCAATGGGAAGGTATGGGTCTTTTATGTTGTTCATCAAACAGGCCTTCATCAAGGAGTTTTTGCTTTAAGGTTAAAAAAGCCTGTTGCAAATTACCACTGCCTGCCAGTTGCATTTGCTCACCAATAAGCTGGTAGTCACCTCTGCCTGGGTAAAGGCTCACTTTGGCCTTAAGGTGGATTAAATCACCGTCTTTGGGCTGGAATGAACAGTATAAATTTCGATTACGGAACATGGCGCAACTGACTTGACCATCCAGATCCTTTAAGCGGAAATACCAATGTCCAGAGCGGGCTTTAGTGAGCCCTGAAATCTCACCGCTGACCGTAATCATGCCAAAACGCGTTTCAAGTAAATGTCTAGCTGCGTGATTAAGTTCACTGACTTGCCAGATGCGAGGGCTTTCCATTATAGCTTTGTCCAAGTGTCAAAAATTCAAACTAAATCATACACTAAAAAATTGTCGAAAAGAGGGGTAAATCCCAACCTTCTAGTGGTCAAAAGGGATCGTATTCCGGTATAATATGGCGTTTCCTTTATCCATCCAAAAGGACGCACCCATGCTACGACTTGCAGAAGATTCGCTCACATTTGATGACGTACTCTTAGTACCTGGTTACTCGGAGGTGCTGCCTAACGATGTAAAGCTGCAAACCCGTATTGCACGTGATCTACCCCTAAATATCCCCCTTGCATCTGCGGCTATGGACACGGTCACTGAGGCACGTCTAGCGATTGCCATGGCCCAAGAAGGTGGCATTGGAATCGTCCACAAAAACCTAACTATCGCCGAGCAAGCTGAACAAGTCCTGCGTGTTAAAAAACATGAAAGTGGCGTGGTTCAAAACCCAGTCACCTGTTCATCTAATACGACCGTAGGTGATCTCCAGCGCTTAGCCGCTAAGACCGGATTTTCTGGATTTCCTGTGGTGGATGACGGCCTATTGGTGGGTATTGTCACCAGTCGTGATATGCGCTTTGAAAACCATGTTGACGCTCGCGTTGATACCATCATGACAACCAAAGAAAACTTGGTGACTGTAGAGCCAGGTGTAGATCAAGATACGGTTCGCAACTTACTTCGAAAACACCGCATTGAGCGCGTGTTGGTTGTGGGTGATGACTTTACATTACAAGGCATGATGACTGTTAAAGACATGTACCGTGCCAAAGCTTATCCTAATGCGTGTAAAGATGCCCATGGCAGCTTGCGCGTGGGTGCTGCTGTTGGTACTGGCCCTGACACCCAAGATCGTGTTGAGGCATTGGCTAGTGCTGGAGTGGATCTTATCGTTGTAGACACCGCTCATGGACACTCTGCGGGTGTTATCGAAAGAGTCCGTTGGGTTAAAGCTAACTTCCCTGATATCCAAGTAGTAGGTGGCAATATAGCCACAGCTGCTGCAGCTGAAGCCTTGGCAGATGCTGGAGCAGATGGTGTTAAAGTAGGTATTGGGCCAGGCTCCATTTGTACTACACGTATTGTGGCTGGCATAGGCGTTCCACAAATTACGGCAGTGGCCAATGTTGCTGCAGTCATGACACCAAGAGGCATTCCTGTCATCGCAGATGGTGGCGTACGTTATTCTGGCGACTTGGCAAAAGCTATCGCAGCAGGCGCAAGTGTGGTGATGGCAGGTAGCTTGCTAGCTGGCACTGATGAGGCGCCAGGTGAAGTAGAGCTGTTCCAAGGACGGGCTTATAAAGCATACCGTGGTATGGGCTCTATTGGCGCTATGGGCCAAACCCAAGGTTCTAGTGATCGTTATTTCCAAAGCACAGATGCAGGTGTCGAGAAACTGGTACCTGAAGGGATTGAAGGCCGTGTTGCTTGTAAGGGGCCAATGGCAGCCATTGTCCATCAAATGATGGGCGGTTTACGCGCTAGTATGGGCTATACCGGCTGTGCGGATATGCAGCAAATGCGCACTGTTCCTACCTTCACCCGTATTACTAGTGCAGGCATGAGCGAAAGCCATGTGCATGACGTTACTATTACTAAAGAAGCACCAAACTACCGAGTTAAGTAAGTCACTTAATGATTAGGTTATTAGTTTAATTAATTTGGTTGTCGCGTTGTATAACAGCGACAGCCCACTCACGGAGTTACACATGATGCAGGATATCCACGCACAACGGATTCTCATCTTGGATTTTGGTTCACAATATACGCAACTTATTGCACGCCGAGTGCGAGAAATTGGCGTTTACTGCGAAATTCGCGCTTATGACATTTCCGAAGAAAAAATCCGTGAGTTTGCACCTAAGGGAATTATTCTGGCAGGCGGCCCAGAGTCAGTGACTCAAACAGGTAGTCCTCGAGCGCCAGAAATAGTTTTCAATATGGACGTTCCGGTGTTGGGCATTTGTTATGGCATGCAAACAATGGCGCAGCAGCTAGGCGGCATGGTGAGCGCATCGAACGAGCGTGAGTTTGGTTATGCTAATGTGCAAGTTGAAACAGCAGGGGCTTTGCTGAACGATATTCATGACGACGTTGAAGCTACGGTATCTAGCCTTAACGTGTGGATGAGCCATGGTGATAAAGTAACACTGATGCCTGATGGCTTCACTTGCATGGCTTCTACAGAAAGTGCACCGATCGCGGGCATGAGTAATGAAGCTAAGCGTTTATACGGTTTGCAATTTCATCCAGAAGTCACGCATACCAAACAAGGCGGCGCTATTTTAGAACGCTTTGTAAATGATATCTGTGGCTGTGAAGGCTTATGGACTGCTAGCAATATCATTGATGATGCCATCGCTACGGTGCGCGAAAAAGTGGGAACAGATACGGTATTACTTGGCCTTTCTGGAGGCGTTGACTCTTCTGTTGTAGCGGCGTTACTGCATAAAGCCATTGGTGATCAGCTAGTGTGTGTATTTGTAGATAACGGCTTGCTTCGTCTAAATGAAGGCGACCAAGTGATGAAAATGTTTGCGGACAATATGGGCGTCCGTGTTATTCGTGCAAACGCGCAAGAGTTGTTTTTAGACAATCTTAAAGGCATTACAGACCCAGAAGCAAAACGTAAAGTCATTGGTAATACCTTTATCGATATCTTTGATGCTGAGGCAATGAAGATTACTAACGTTAAGTGGCTAGCCCAAGGCACTATTTATCCAGACGTGATCGAGTCTGCTGCTGGAGCCACAGGCAAAGCCCATGTTATTAAATCCCATCATAATGTAGGTGGTTTGCCTGATGACATGGCTTTTGAATTAGTGGAGCCATTACGCGAATTATTTAAAGACGAAGTACGCAAAGTTGGCCTAGAGCTAGGTTTGCCTTATGACATGGTTTACCGTCATCCATTCCCAGGTCCTGGCCTTGGTGTGCGCATACTAGGTGAAGTGAAAGAGGAATATGCTGATCTATTGCGTTTGGCGGATGCTATCTTCATGGAAGAACTACACGCCTCAGGTTGGTACCTTAAAACCAGCCAAGCCTTTGTGGTTTTTCTGCCTGTGAAATCAGTCGGTGTGGTGGGTGATGCACGTCGTTATGAATGGGTGGTCAGCTTAAGGGCTGTGGAAACCATTGACTTTATGACGGCTCGTTGGGCCCATTTGCCTTATGAGTTATTAGAAAAAGTGTCTGGTAGGATTATTAACGAAATCTCAGGCATCTCACGTGTTGCCTACGATGTATCTAGTAAGCCGCCAGCCACCATTGAGTGGGAATAAGGCACCAGTCACCCAGAGTAGTCAAAGCCACAAAGAGAAACTAAGTCATGCAGGCTAGCATCCATACTGACACTGACGCAGATCAAAAATTCATGGCCCAAGCTATGGACTTGGCATTGCAGGCAGCAGATATTGGTGAAGTGCCTGTAGGAGCCCTAGTCGTATTTGAGGGCGAAGTTATAGGCCAAGGATATAATCAAACGATTAGCGGGCACGACCCTTGCAGCCATGCTGAGATAATGGCGTTGCGACAAGCCGCTAAATCGATTGGGAATTACCGCCTTAGTGGGTGTGAACTTTACGTCACACTAGAGCCGTGTACCATGTGTGTGGGCGCCCTCATTCATGCGAGGATTAAACGTTTAGTGTATGCCACTAGCGAGCCTAAAGCAGGCGCCGTGGCTAGCCAACTACAATTATTATCAATGCCACATTATAATCATATTGTGCAGGTTGAATCAGGTATTATGGCCGATGAATCCAGCGCAATGTTAAGCCATTTTTTTAAACAACGGCGTTTGTCTCACAAAGCTAAAAAAACTGCCGTTGCTGATTCGACAAGCTCCCAAACTTTCAATACAGACCAACCCATAGATGCAGCACTCTAGAGGCCTACCATGTTAATTCTTCGCGGCGCACCAGCCTTGTCCAACTTCAGAAACCAAAGCCAACTTTCACGTTTGCAAGAGGTTCTGCCTAACATTGAGGCGGTCTACGCTGAATTTGTGCATTTTGTTTTGGTTGACGGCAAGCTAGCCGTAGCAGATGCAGATAAGCTTGATAAAGTGCTCCGTTATGGCCCTAATGTGGCCGTACAAGAGATGAGCGACAATCTAGTATTAGTGATCCCTCGTATTGGCACTATCTCCCCCTGGTCTAGTAAAGCCACAGACATAGCCCATAACTGTGGTTTACAACAGATTAAGCGTATTGAGCGTGGCACTGCGTTTTATCTAGCGGCTAAAAAACCGCTAACGCCTCAAGAATACGATATTGCTGCAGCACTACTGCATGATCGTATGGTAGAACAGACGCTAACTAGCCTAGAGCAGGCCCAAGGCTTGTTTGTGCAAACACAACCTGCGCCCCTAGAACGTGTGGATATTTTACAAGGCGGCCGTGCTGCACTTGTTAGGGCCAATATTAGTCTGGGTATGGCGCTAGCTGATGATGAAATAGACTATTTGGTCGCTGCTTTTGTTGAGCTAGGGCGTAATCCAACGGATGTTGAATTGATGATGTTTGCTCAAGCAAACTCAGAACATTGCCGCCATAAAATATTCAACGCAAGTTGGTCAATTGACGGTGAAGATCAAAACTTGTCATTGTTTAAAATGATTAAAAACACCAACGCGCTTAATGGAAAAGGCGTATTGTCTGCCTATATAGATAATGCTTCGGTGATTGAAGGCCACAAAGCTGGACGTTTTTTTCCACAGCCACAAGGCACGCAAAACCCTCAACAATACGCCTATCATGAAGAAGACATTCATATTTTAATGAAGGTAGAAACACACAACCATCCAACCGCTATCGCACCATTTGCAGGTGCAGCGACCGGCTCTGGTGGCGAGATTCGCGATGAAGGCGCAACAGGCAAAGGCTCTAAACCGAAGGCAGGTTTGACAGGCTATAGTGTCTCTAATTTGCGTATCCCAGGCTTTGAACAAGCTTGGGAGGTCGATTACGGTAAACCCGCTCGCATCGTTTCTGCCTTAGATATTATGTTGGAAGGCCCTATCGGCGGTGCCTCCTTTAATAATGAATTTGGACGCCCTGCGATCAACGGATATTTTCGCACATACGAGGCGTTAGTTGCTGGTGTTAATGGTGATGAAGTTCGTGGTTACCATAAGCCCATTATGATCGCAGGAGGGATGGGTAATATTCGTGCTGATCACGTAGAAAAAGGTGAAGTAGGCGTTGGTGATAAGCTTATTTGCTTAGGCGGGCCTGCCATGCAAATTGGCTTGGGCGGCGGTGCAGCATCCTCTATGGACTCTGGTGCTAGTGCTGAAAATTTAGATTTTGCCTCGGTACAGCGTGACAACCCTGAACTAGAGCGTCGTTGTCAGGAAGTGATCGATCGCTGTTGGCAGATGGGTGACCATAATCCCATAAGCTTTATTCATGACGTAGGAGCAGGCGGCTTATCAAACGCCTTCCCTGAATTAGTCAAAGACGGTGGCCGTGGCGGTGCGTTTCATATCCGCGATATTAACAATGACGAACCGGGTATGTCACCACTTGCTATTTGGTGTAACGAAGCTCAAGAACGCTATGTGTTGGCTGTGCCGCCAGAAAAAATGGCGACATTTGAAGCCCTTTGTGCACGCGAGCGGTGCCCGTATGCCATCGTCGGTGAAGCCACCCAAGAACATCATTTAAGCTTAGCAGACACGCTTTTTGACGAGCAGCCGGTTGATCTGCCAATGTCCGTATTATTTGGCAAACCACCTAAAATGCACCGTGACGTTAAGCGTCAAAAAGTAGCATTGCAGGCTTTGGACTTAGCCAAGGTTGAGCTGGCTGAAGCCGCAAAACGGGTGTTAAGTTTACCTACAGTGGCAAGTAAAGGTTTTCTTATTACCATAGGTGATCGATCAATTACGGGTATGGTTGCACGCGAACAAATGGTAGGGCCGTGGCAAGTGCCTGTAGCTAACTGTGCGGTCACCACATCAGGCCTAGACTCTATCACAGGAGAAGCGATGGCAATGGGCGAACGCACGCCATTGGCTTTAATTGACGGGCCAGCATCTGGCCGCATGGCGATTGGTGAAACCATTACCAATATGGCGTGTGCACAAATAGACCAAATAAGTGATATTCGTCTGTCTGCCAACTGGATGTCTCCAGCAGGTTATGCAGGTGATGATGCAACGCTATACGACACAGTAAAAGCTGTGGGTATGGAACTGTGCCCAGCCCTTGGTATTTCTATTCCAGTTGGCAAAGACTCAATGTCCATGCGCACTGTATGGAAAGATGGTGATGTCGATAAGAGCGTTACCTCTCCAGTTTCTCTAGTGATTACAGGCTTTGCTCCTGTGCTTGATGTACGTAAAACACTCACACCACAATTAGTCACAGATGCAGGTGACACTGTGCTTATTCTAGTGGACTTGGGCAACGGCCAAAACCGTTTAGGCGGCTCGTGCCTAGCGCAGGTGTATAGTCAGCTAGGTGACACCACTCCAGATGTGGATGATGCAGAAGACTTACTTGGCTTATTCAGTGCGGTACAAGGCCTCAACGACGATGGTTTGTTGCTAGCCTATCACGACCGCTCTGATGGTGGTTTGTACACTAGCCTAGTAGAAATGTCTGTTGCAGGCCATGTAGGCATTGATATTGAATGCGCACAAATGATCAGTGACAGTGATGACCTGTTGGCTTGGTTATTTAACGAAGAGCTTGGCGCGATATTGCAAGTTAAAGAAGCAGATAGTGCTGAAGTATTACGTCAACTAAGCTCATGTGGTCTTGCTGAGCAAAGCCTGGTCATCGGCAAGCTTAATGATGATGATCAAGTGCGCTTCACCTTAGAAGGCGAAGTGGTTTTAGTGGACTCTAGAACCCAACTGCATAGAACATGGGCACAAACCAGTTATCGTCTTCAGTCAATCCGTGATAATGCCGACTGTGCACAGCAAGAATACGATGGGTTGCTGGATGATAAAGACCCAGGCCTTAACTCATTATTGACTTATAACACTGATGAAGACGTTGCGGCTGATTTGATCGCCAGTAACCTACGTCCGCTTATCGCTATACTGCGAGAACAAGGTGTCAACGGGCAGCTAGAAATGGCAGCGGCTTTTGTTAAAGCCGGTTTTGATTGTGTGGATGTTCACATGAGCGATATTTTAGAAGGGCGCCGCACCTTGAGTGAATTTAAAGGCCTCATTGCTTGTGGTGGTTTTTCTTATGGCGACGTTTTAGGAGCGGGTGAAGGCTGGGCTAAATCCATCTTGTTTAACCCTCTTGCACGACAAGAATTTAGTCAGTTTTTCCAGCGTGAAGACAGCTTTGCATTAGGTGTGTGTAATGGTTGCCAAATGTTATCTAATCTACATGAATTGATACCTGGTAGTGATCATTGGCCCCATTTTGTGCGTAATCAGTCAGAGCAATTTGAAGGCAGAACAGCACTGGTTCAAGTGCAAGAAAGTGACTCTATTTTGCTACAAGGCATGGCGGGTTCACATATGCCTATTGCGATCGCACATGGTGAAGGCCATGCAGAATTTGCCAGTGACCAACAGCGCCAAGCCTGTGAAGCTAAGGTTGCCCTTAGGTTTGTTGATGGTTATGGACAGGTAACGCAAAACTACCCGGCCAATCCTAATGGTTCAGTTAATGGCATTACAGGGTTAACCGCGGCCAATGGTCGGGTCACCATTATGATGCCACATCCAGAGCGAGTGTATCGTAGCTGCACCAATTCATGGGTAGACAGCGCTTGGGGTGAAGATGGGCCTTGGATGCGGATGTTCCGCAATGCCCGTGTGTGGGTCGGTTAGAACCTTAAGCTTGGAACGTTATCATGGCATTACAATTTGAAATTATTCCGGTAACACCATTTCAGCAAAACTGTAGCTTAGTGTGGTGTGATGAAACCATGGAAGCCGCTTTCGTTGATCCAGGTGGGGAGTTGCCGCGTTTATTAGATCACGTTGCTGCCCGGGGCCTAGTGCTTAAGCAAATTTTACTGACTCACGCTCATATCGACCATGCAGGAGCAGCTGGCCAATTATCAGAAGATAAAAACCTCCCTATTATTGGCCCTCATGAGGGGGATCAATTTTGGATAGATGGCTTGGCTGACCAAAGCCGTATGTTCTCGTTTCCAGAAGCCAAAACATTTGTGCCCACGCGTTGGCTACATCAAGATGATCAAGTGTCTGTGGGACATGAAACCCTAGATGTGTTGCATTGCCCAGGACACACGCCAGGCCATGTCGTCTTTCATCATCAAGGCCAGGGTTTGTTGTTTGTAGGGGATGTGTTGTTTCAAGGTTCTATTGGGCGTACAGACTTCCCTCAAGGTGATCATGCAACACTTATTAATGCCATTAAAACTAGATTATTGGTACTAGAGGATCATGTGGAATTTGTTCCAGGCCATGGACCAATGTCTACCATTGGCGTTGAGCGCAAAACTAATCCTCACTTACAAGGGTAAAAACCCCATTATAAGTGGCGTGAAGGTGTCATATTGGTTTTAGAAATCCATGTGGTGAAGCTGTATCACTGCACTTTTTCTATCTTCAAAAAAACGTTTTAATGTTTGCGTCACCGTGCCAAACGCGATGTCATCCCAAGGAATATCGGCTTCTTCATAAAGCGCTACTTCTAAGCTTTCTGGACCAGAAGCATACTTTGCAGATATCATTTTTGCTCGGTAAAATAGATGGACTTGATTGTAGTTTGGTAGATTACACACACTGAACAACTCATGGAGTTCAGGCGAAGCATAGGCTTCTTCATAGGTTTCCCTAAGGGCCGCTTCTTGTGTTGTTTCACCATTTTCCATAAACCCTGCGGGTAATGTCCAGTAGCCTTTTCGAGGTTCGATGGCACGTTTACAAAGCAGTACTTTATCGCCAAAGGTGGCAAGGCAGCCTGCTATAATGCGGGGGTTTTCGTAAAAAATGAACTCACACGAGCTACATACGTAGCGTTGACGGTTATCGCCTTGGGGCACAATAAAGTTCACAAGAGCACTACAATGGCTGCAATATTTCATGGTTTTTGTAGATCTCTCACTAAAGAAGTTGGTTTATTGTAAGATAAACCTTCAACAGTATAAACAAAGAATTACAGATTCAAGCAAATGCGCCAGTTTATTGCTCAAAAATTAGCCCAACAAACCCCTAGAGTGCTCACAGCCAAGTCACAAATTTCAGCAGCTGTGTTGGTCGCGATTACCGATGATGATATTAATCCACACGTTATTTTAACCCGCAGAGCCAAACACATGCCCACTCACAAGGGGCAGATTGCTTTTCCAGGGGGTAAGGCAGAAGATGATGACAAGGACTTGACCACCACTGCCCTAAGAGAGGCTAGGGAAGAAATTGCCCTTAGACCAGAGTCTGTGGCTGTGGTTGGTCGGATGGGGCAAGTGTTGTCCAGGCACGGCTTTGTAGTGACTCCTATTGTGGGCGTAGTGCCAGCGAGTGTCGTTAGCGAGCTTATACCCAATCTGGGTGAACTGGATCGCATATTCACAGTGCCGCTTCAGTTTATCATAGACGGCCCAAGGGTCATGGATGCCTTACCTCTAGCTGATGGGGTGAATCAGGTGCCTAGCTTTTATTATGATGACTATAGAATTTGGGGGATGACTGCTTTTATTCTGGCTGAATTTGTCAATTTGGTTTACGATGCGCGCATTGACCTATATTCAAAGCCAAAGGAAGATTAATAGTGCAAAGTAAAACCATAGCCTCACCTTGCGTTAATGTATGTTACCTAGATGAGGATGATATATGTCAGGGCTGCTATCGCTCTGGCACAGAAATTACGGCTTGGATGAGGCTAGACACTGAAGCACGAAAGCAAGTGCTAGCCAAGGTGGCAGAACGCGAACTGGCTAGCCCATTTGTGACGACAGTAAAGCCTTAATGCACTTCGTCTAGAGTCTCTTGAATCCGTCGCACACGCACGGTTTTAATAAAGTTATCTCTTATTTGTAGGGTTTCTAAGTGATATTCACCCATTTTTAAGCAGACGTTAAACTGAGGGATTTCTTCTAAGGTTTCTGTCATTAAGCCATTGAGAGTTTTTGGCCCATCTATGGGTAACTGCCATGTCAGCGCCTTATTGATGTCACGCACGGTAGTGGTGCCATCAATAAAGAAAGAGCCATCTTCTTGTGGGTGTATATCTTCGTTTTCATGGTCTTGTTCTTCGGCCATGTCGCCCACAATTTCTTCTAAAATATCTTCCAAAGTCGTTAGGCCCTGAATATCTCCATATTCGTCCACTACTAATGCCATCCAGTGCTTACGCTTTTGAAAATTAAGCAGCTGGGTATTTAGGGGTGTACTTTCAGGCACAAAGTAAGGCTCCCGCGTCAGGGCTAAAAACGCTTCTTTAGTTGGGTTTTTAGCATGGATCAAAGGCAAAATTTGCCTCACATGAACAATGCCCACGACATTATTTAGCTCTTCTTGGTATAACGGGATGCGTGTATGCGGGCTTTGACTAATAGTATTTAAAATCGTGTGAATATCTTCATCAACGTCAATGCCCACAATCTCATTACGGGGGATCATAATGTCTTCTACAGTCACCGTATCTAGATCCAAAATGCTCAATAGCATCGATTGATTACGACGAGGAATAAGCGCACCTGCTTCGTGCACTATGGTACGTAGTTCTTCAGAGCTTAAGTGATCGCTTACTTTTGCTGCGGCATTAAATCCCAATAAGCGCAATAAGCCATTACATATGGTATTCACGACCCACACAAATGGGTAGAGTATTTTAAGCAAAGGAGACAGTATAAACGAAGCCGGAAAAGCCACTTGTTCAGGTTTAATAGCAGCCACTGTTTTTGGCGTTACTTCTGCAAAAATGAGTATCACCATAGTCAGCACAGCTGTTGCTACAGCTACGCCGGCATCACCCATAGTGCGCAAAGCAATCATGGTGGCAATAGCAGAGGCAAGTATGTTGACAAAATTGTTGCCAATGAGAATAACGCCAATAAGGCGGTCAGGGCTATCTAGCAGCTTGCTAGCACGCATGGCACCGCGGTGTTTTTGTTTCACTAAGTGACGCAGGCGATAACGGTTTAAAGACATCATGCCAGTTTCTGCGCTAGAGAAAAATGCAGATAACAAAATAAGAAATGCCAAGCTAGTCAGTAAATAGCTTAAAGGGATGTCGCTCAAGGCGGGTGTAACCTCATGTAAGTTATGGGCCTCAATTCTTATGCTTGAGACGCCCTCTGTCAAGCCTTGTGAAGCTTATAACAGCACTTCTAAAACTAATTTAGTGCCAAAAAAGGCCACAGCAAGAATGGCAAAGCCCCATAAGGTCCAGCGAATAGCAGTGCGACCACGCCAGCCTAAACGGTAATGGCCCACTAAAAGAATAGAAAAAATAATCCAAGCCACCAAGCTTAAAATGGTTTTATGAACCACATGTTGAGCCCACAGGTCATCTAAAAACAAGAATCCAGTGAGTAAGGCGATACTCAATAAGACTTGCCCCGCAGCAAGCACTTCAAATAATAGGCTTTCCATCGTTTGAAGAGGTGGCAAACTGGCCACTAAGGCAGATGAACCGTGGTTTTTTAAGTGTCGGTTTTGGTAAATAAGTAACACCGACTGACACGCTGCAACAGCAAACAGGGCGTAGCTTAAAATAGAGGTGATGATATGCAGCAAAATGCCAGAAGAAAAGTGCCGACCTTCAACGCTAGATACACTAACAACATCGACCCCGATGGCTAGCGCCGCAATGGGTGCTGTAAATACCAAAAGGCTAGTCACGGGTTTGCGTATGCTACTAATCAAAATAACACCAATAACAGCCCATGCCGTTAAGGAAAGCGCAGCACCTATATCTAACAAAAGGCCCGCTTGGGTAAACAGATGAAGGTATAAATACAAACCTTGTAGCACCCATGCAACTAAGCCCAACCCATACCCATTTTTGAATAAAGTATTAGCGGTGGTTTTTTTTTGAGTCCAAGCGCTAAGAATGTAGAAAAATATTGCGCTAAGGCCAACTATTAAAGAGATCATGGACGGCTTTTATTTCAAATAAGTCACCCATCATAATCAAGCTTGGCAGCTATGCCTAGCGTTGATGTTAAAAAAATCTAAAACTAAGGGCCAAAATGGGTCAGCGAGGGTATACTAGGCGTCATAATTTGGTGTAATACAGAGACTTTCATGTTTGACAATTTAACTGACCGCTTAGGCAAAACGTTACAACACATCCGAGGACAAGCGCGCCTCACTGAAGACAATATTAAAGGCACCTTGCGTGAAGTGCGCATGGCTTTATTGGAAGCTGACGTTGCCTTGCCGGTAGTTAAGGCCTTTATCGAACAGGTTAAAACCCGTGCCGTTGGCACAGAAGTTAGCCGCAGCCTAAGCCCAGGCCAAGTATTTGTGAAAATCGTCCAGCAAGAGCTGGAAGCCATCATGGGCCATGCCAATGAAGACCTTAATCTAGCAGTGCAACCTCCTGCTGTCATTCTTATGGCGGGTCTTCAAGGTGCGGGTAAAACCACTTCCGCTGCGAAATTAGCTAAATTTTTGGTTGAAAAGAAGAAAAAATCGGTGATGCTGGTGAGTGTAGACGTATACCGTCCAGCAGCCATCAAACAGTTACAGATGCTCAGCGAAGAAGTAGGTGCTCACTTTTTCCCCAGCACCGTTATGGAAAAGCCGGTCACTATAGCCGAAAAAGCCATTAGCCATGCGCGCCAACAGCATTATGATGTCGTGATTGTGGATACTGCAGGTCGTCTGGCTATAGATGCAGAAATGATGGCTGAAATTAAGGCTCTTCACGCACACGTGGAACCTGTGGAAACACTCTTTGTAGTGGACGCCATGACAGGCCAAGACGCTGCCGTTACAGCCAAAGCGTTTAATGAAGCATTGCCTTTAACAGGTGTTGTGTTAAGTAAAACAGATGGTGATTCTCGTGGAGGTGCAGCGTTATCTGTACGTCATATCACCGGTAAGCCGATTAAGTTTTTAGGTGTGGGTGAAAAGGTTGATGCCCTAGAGCCATTTCATCCAGATCGTTTGGCATCGCGTATTTTGGGCATGGGTGATGTACTTTCCCTGATCGAAGAAGTAGAGCAAAAAGTTGATAAAGTTAAAGCTGAAAAACTGGCTAAGAAAATCAAAAAAGGCAAAGGCTTTGATTTAGAAGATTTCCGTGACCAGCTCCAGCAGATGAAAAACATGGGTGGTATGGCGGGAATGCTTGATAAAATGCCGGGTATGGGCGGCATGGCACAAGCGGCATCGACTGCAGGTACTGAAAAGAATTTTGATCAAATGGAATCGATCATTAATTCCATGACGCCTAAAGAGCGAACGCTACCTGATACTCTCAATGGCTCACGTAAGAGACGCATTGCCGCAGGCTCTGGGACCCAAATTCAAGACATCAACCGCTTAATTAAACAACATAAGCAAATGGCTAAAATGATGAAAAAAATGTCCGGCAAAGGAGGCATGCAAAAAATGATGCGTGGTCTTCAAGGACAATTGCCACCGGGTATGGGTGGCGGCGCTGGTCAAGGTGCGATGCCACCTGGAATGCCTCCAGGAATGCCGGGCGGCTTTCCGGGATTAGGTGGTGGTTTTCCATTTGGTAAAAAATAATACCAGTAAAGATAAGATTCAATATTATTTACCTTTAGGCTTTTATTTTTCAAAAGGTTAGGGTAATATACGCGCTCTCTGCGGAGAGGTGGGTGAGTGGCTGAAACCAGTTCCCTGCTAAGGAACCGTATCTTAATTGGTACCGAGGGTTCGAATCCCTCCCTCTCCGCCATTTTTTGAGCGCCCGTAGCTCAGCTGGATAGAGTACTCGGCTACGAACCGAGCGGTCAGAGGTTCGAATCCTCTCGGGCGCGCCATTTTCAATATTTCCTTGGACCAAGGAAATATTAAAGTACGCGGAATTATTTTGAAGCCTTTACAAGCTATGGCCTGTAGGGGCTTTTTTATGTCTGATTGTTTTCTTTCTCAGCGGCATCTAACATCTTTTAAACACTTATTTCAAAGTCAATAAGGCCCTGAAGGTTTGCGTTAAAAAATACCAATAAGTGCGGGCTTACTGGGTTTGTAATTGCAGATCTTCTTGCTAAGGCGATTTGTAATGTAAGCCTTTGTAAGCAAAGTAAAAGCATGTAATCAGAGTTGTCGGTAAGTACAATTATTGATAATTTTACCCTTGAGACTCGATTCTCTTAGAGTAGATGCCTGCTCACTTTGACCACGGGGTTCACTTGAACGCCGATGGTTTTTTTATTGGCAGCCCAATCCTAGAGTTATTGCTCTGCCAACCTTTAGCCCACCCTGGAGTTGTTATGACCATAGCCTGTGTTGCTGGTTTTTTTATTGCGATTGCCACTCACGTTACGCTGACTCAGTTAACGCAGACAAGGAAGG
>JAIBDW010000036.1 GCA_024686035.1 Oceanospirillaceae bacterium | reverse complement strand
TGTGGCCATCAAGACGATCATGGTTTCACCAACAGCACGCCCCATCCCAATCATTACAGCAGAAAATATACCTGGGCTTGCCGTTGGAATAACCACGCGGGTTAGCGTCTGCCATGGCGTCGCACCCAGAGCCAAACTGCCTTGGGTCAAATGCTTAGGCACACTAAAAATGGCATCTTCAGTAATGGAAAAGATAGTTGGGATAACCGCAAACCCCATCGCAATGCCCACCACCAAAGCGTTGCGCTGATCAAAATTAATACCTAAGTCCCTGCTCACCCACTGGCGCATGTTACCGCCAAATAGGCTTGTTTCTAGTGCATCACTGATGGGCATAGACAACCAAGCCAAAGCCAGCACCACGGGGATGATAATCAGCACATCCCAACCTTCTGGTAATTGCCATCCAAAATCTTTGGGCAGCTGCGCCCAGAGGAAAGCAAACACCAATGTACCCAAGGGAACTATGACAAATAAGGTGAACACACTGGCTAAGTTAGTTTCGATAAACGGCGCCAACCACAGGCCAGCTAAAAATCCTAAAATTACCGTGGGCAAAGCTTCCATCAGCTCAATTAATGGTTTCACCTTGCGACGCAGGGCAGGGGCCATAAAATAGGCAGTATAGATGGCGCCACAAATGGCCAATGGGGTGGCCATTAACATGGCATAAAAAGCCGACTTTAAAGTTCCAAAGGCTAATGGAACTAAACTATATTTCGGTTCAAAATCATTGGACGAAGCTGAGGACTGCCAAATATACTCAGGGTTCTCGTAGCCTTCGTACCATATTTTATGCCACAGGGCTTTCCAAGAGGTGTCGGGGTGATTGTTATCAACTTGCCAAAAGCTCAAATGCCCTGCGTTATTTTCCACGAGCATGGCGTTGGCTCGAGGTGACATAGCAATAAACTGAATGGGCGCTTCGATAATTTTTTGCTGATGTACCTGGACCCCTGCTGTGGCACTAAAAAAAGCCACATTACCCTCTGCATCACCGGTGGCAAAGCCACGGCGACGATGTTCCATAGCCAGCAATTGGGGACCATCCTGTTGCTCAAAGTCGCGTATGTGGCCTAATGACCATTGATTGTCTTGGTCACGAATCATAAACCACTGGCTCATTGCCCCACTCACATCAGATACCGTCAAGGTTGAACCACCCAACAGCAACTGCACGTCATTTAAAGCATAATCAGACAATTTGTGAACCGCATTCAACCGTGGGTTCTGGCTATCTTTAACATCGAAAATACTCAGATTAGCATCCCGATCTACCGCCATTACCCAGCGCTGATCAGGTGAAATAAGAATCTTGAACGGCATAGAACTCAAAGTTGGCAGGGCATAGACTGCAGCACTAAGCGTCACCTCTTCGGTCATAAAGTTTTGATCTTTGCTTAACTCAACTAAAACCAACTCATGAGAGGCATTGGCCGCCACGATAACAAGAGCGTCTTCTGCATCCCTAATGGCCAACAATGTGGGCTCACCAAAACTTGCCGGCAAGGCAATCGGGGTATCGCCATAGGGGTAGATTAAGCTAGGGGTGATGAGACGCTTTGTACCTGTGGGGTAGCTTGTGTCGTATTGTGGCTGAGCTATTAGCACTTCGCCCTGCTTATTGGCAGCCCCAAATAAGCGATTAACATTAGTGTCTAAAGCAAAAGCACTAATTCCTTGCTGCTCACTAAAAGCAAGTTGATCGGTGAGCCGTATTTTTCCAGTTTGAGTGGCAAAAAAATACGCACTCCCGTCACTGGCCAACTTAAAGCCTACTTCGTTTTGCTCTTCCACACCTAAGTGCAGGCTGGGTGAGTCCGAACCCACTTGGTAACTAGTGCTCTGCCCCTCCCAAGGAGTAATTTCAGCCCCTTGGAATAATGGCAATACCTCATACATTAGATACACAAAAATTAATAAAATAGCCACAATCACGCTCATGCCACCAATGCCAACAAACATAGTGGTAAAGCGGTCTTTTATGGCCCTCAGTCTACGATTGCGGCGTAAAGCTGGGGTATTGAAGTCCAGTTCTGGAACAGATGTAGTCATTTTTTCATTCATGCTGACAAGTTTAGTGTGGGAATATGACAGTAATATGACCAAACTGTCACATCACTGTAATACCTCCACTTAATAGTACGAATTAAAAAAAGGGCCTTGTCAAATGACAGGCCCTTTTAGGTATTAACTAATACTCAATACTTTCTCGGTGTTACATGCCTAAGCTCTTGAGAGTCTTATTAACTACCTTAAGAGGTAGTGGGATATACCCATCTTTAACCACAACTTCTTGGCCAACTTTGGACATCACTAACTTAACGAATTCACGCTCTAATGGAGACAGATCTTTGTTAGGCGCTTTATTAACATAAACATATAGGAAGCGGGCTAAAGGGTAAGTTCCGTTAATGGCGTTATCAGGGTTTGCTTCAATGAAAGCACCACCTTTTTTTGATAATGGCACAGCACGTACTGATGAGGTTTTATAACCGATGCCAGAATAACCAATACCGTTCAAAGAAGTGGCTACAGACTGCACCACAGACGCCGAACCCGGTTGCTCGTTGACAGAGTTTTTGAAATCACCTTTACATAGTGCTTTTGACTTAAAGTAGCCGTAAGTACCTGATACAGAGTTACGGCCATAGATCTGCATATCACGCTCACCTAATGCACCTGCGACGCCAACTTGACCCCAGTTAATAATATCTGCTTCGCCACCGCATTTGCGCGTTGCCGAGAAGATCGCATCAACGTCAGCAATCTTCAACCCTTCCACTGGGTTATCTTTGTTTACAAACACAGCCAAGGCATCAATAGCTACTGGCACAGCAGTAGGCTTATAACCATACTTGGTTTCAAACGCCGCCAACTCTTTGTCTTTCATCATACGGCTCATTGGGCCTATGTTAGAAGTACCTTCTATTAAAGCTGGGGGCGCGGTTGAAGAACCCGCTGCCTGAATCTGAATATTCACGTTCGGGTAATTACGCTTAAACTCTTCTGCCCATAATGTCATCAAGTTGGCAAGGGTATCAGAGCCAACAGAAGATAAATTACCAGATACACCACTCACCTTTGTGTAAGCCGGTAGATTAGGGTCTAGCAGATCAGACGCCTGAGCTGCAGTTGAAACGGTACTAGCTACCAATACGGCAGCAGTTAAAAAGTTCTTTATAATCATCGTTTACTCCTAAAATTTAAATGCTCTTTATGTTGGAACCTATTCTATGAGTGCAGTGTGACAACTAGATGACATTTAATTAAAAAATAGGGTGTGCTTTGCGCCCTTTAATACTGATCAATCTTTAGCACCTAGCTTAGAGTGAACTTAGGCATATTTTTTCTCGTTGCGTGCCTTAGCGGATGTCTGTCTGCGCTTTTGTAAAAACGCCTGATTAGATGCATCCGTGGCATCATGAAAAGACCTTGTCCATTGCTCAATGATTATTTCTAGCCCTCTATAGTTACACTCAAAAAAGTGGTGGTCAGCGGGTGGTGAAAGGTGCCGAGGACCATCACCATAGCGCCACCAATACTCCAAAATCAGTCCAAAGATTGACACCACCGGCAATAGACCAAAACATATTGCCTTTTTATTTGTAGGTTAAAGGTGAACTTTTTGTGTTTTAGCACTAAATTGTGCACATAAATCTGTGCGACCTAGCCTAGTGCCAATTTACTACACACCTCAATAGTGGGGTGAAAATACCCCCAAGACAATTTAGTAACCCCAGTATAATCAGACGCCTACCAAGCTGCTTGTGTGACGCTTACCAAGCTGCTAGATTCATCTCATTGTATAACCCGTACAGAAACATCCTATGGCCTCTAATATTGATTCAAAAATCCCCACAACCCCTGATCTTATGAAAGGTGTGCATCTTATCGGCCATGGTGGCTTAGACCAACTGGTTTATCGTACAGACATACCCACACCAAAGCCTAAAGAGGGTGAAGTGTTAATTAAAGTTTTGGCGGCAGGGGTGAACAATACCGACATTAACACCCGTATTGGCTGGTATTCAAAGCAAGTGACAGGGGATACCAATAGTGGCGCTGATGAAGGCTTTGATGAGCTAGATGCCTCCACCGCCACTTGGTCTGGGTCGGCTTTGCAATTTCCTATGATTCAAGGGGCGGATGTATGTGGCCAAGTCGTCGCTGTAGGTGCAGGGGTGAGCTCTAGCCGCATTGGACAGCGGGTGCTAGTGCGCACTATGCAGCAAGACCCAAGCACCAACAAACCTTTTGACTGTATTACCTTTGGGTCTGAATACAATGGTGGATTTGCGCAATATACCTGTGCCTTAAGTGTGGAAGCTTATGTGGTGAACACATCATGGAATGACATAGCGTTAGCCTCCATTCCTTGTGCTTATTCTACTGCAGAAAACATGCTTCATCGGGCTGGGTTAAAGGCGGGCGAACAAGTGTTAATCACAGGCGCCTCAGGCGGGGTAGGCTCTGCGGCTGTGCAACTGGCAAAACGCCGTGGGGCATACGTAATTGCTGTGGCAGGCAGTGCCAAGCATGAGGATATAAGAGCATTGGGTGCAGACAAGCTGGTAGCACGAGGGGCTGATCTTGTGGCAGCTATAGGCATCGATGCAATAGATTTAGTGGTGGATTTAGTGGCAGGGCCAGATTTCCCGCAGCTACTTGAAGTGCTTTGCAGAGGTGGCCGTTATGCTACCTCAGGTGCAATTGCTGGGCCTATGGTGGAATTAGATATTCGCACGCTCTACCTTAAAGATCTCACCTTTGTGGGCTGCACTTATCAAGAGCAAGTGGTGTTTGATAACTTGATAAACTACATCGAAGCAGATGAAATTAGGCCAGTGGTTGCTCAAACCTATCCCCTAGAGCAGATTCATCAAGCGCAAACTGATTTCTTAAGCAAACGTTTTACCGGCAAACTAGTGTTGGTGCCAGAAGCCTAATAATGATCTATTGCCCACTAAAGCCCACAGAGCAAGCCCTATGAAAATAAGTCAAATTGACGTGTATCAAGTAGATCTACCCTATGCAGGTGGTACTTACCGCTTATCGGGTGGCCGAGAATATCAAAGCTTTGATGCCACCATAGTGAAGCTTACAAGTGATAATGGGCTCACAGGGTTTGGTGAAAGCACGCCCTTTGGTGCCACTTATGTAGCAGCCCATGCATTGGGGGTGAGGGCAGGCATTGCAGAAATGGCGCCTACGATATTGGGCCTTGATCCGCGGCGGGTTGATCGAGTTTATGATGCGATGGATAGCGCTTTGGTAGGCCATGGCCACGCTAAAGCGGCTATCGATATTGCTTGCTGGGACATCTTTGGTAAAGCGGTTGGCATGCCTGTGTGTGACCTATTGGGTGGTCGCACGAACCAACCTATGGGAGTCATATCTTCTATTTATACTGGTACTCCAGAAGCCATGCGGGCTCGAGTGCAGGCTCATAGATTACAAGGCTATCGTGGCCATTCTATGAAAATAGGCGAAGATCCACAATTAGATGCTGATCGGGTAATGGCGTGTTTAGCTGACCGACAATTAGGGGAGTACTTTATCGTCGATGCCAATGGCGGGCTCAGTGTAGAAACGGCGTTGCGGTTTTTACGCTTATTGCCCAGTCATGCAGATATTGTGCTGGAAGCGCCTTGTGCCACATGGCGTGAGCATATGTCTCTTAGAAAGCGCACATCTATACCTATGGTGTGGGATGAACTAGCCACCAGTGACGCTGCCATAGCTCAATTGATTAGCGACGATGGTGCAGAAGGAGTGGGCCTTAAAATATCCAAAAATGGAGGTCTAACCCCTTGTCGTCGCCAGCGCGACATGTGTATTGCTGCAGGCTATAGCCTTAGCGTGCAGGACACTGTGGGTTCTGACATTGCCTTTGCTGCCATTGCTCATTTGGGCCAAACTGTGCCAGCCAACTGGTTACGTTGTATCTTAGATACCCGCGATATGGTGAGCATCACCACAGCTGATGCAACCCACAAAGGTGGCTTTGATCGCCGTGATGGTTGGGTCACTGCACCCTCATCGCCCGGGCTTGGCATTGAACCTCGGATGCATGTATTGGGCGAGCCTGTAATGAGCTTTTCTTGATAAGGAGTCGCTGATAATTAGTGCTTGGCGCCCCTTCGGCTAAGCATAATGCCGCCAAAGATCAATAGTAAACCAACAAACATAGAAATGGTGAGAGTTTCATCTAGCAACACAGCGCCAAATAATACGCTGAATAAAGGCACTAGATAACCTACCTGAGCAATAAAAGTGTAGCCGTATACTCTAATCAGGTAAAAACGCACAAAAAAAGCGGCACCAGTAGGTACCAAACCCAAATAGACTAAGGCAATAATTGCTGAGTCTGACACATTAGCTACATCAGCCAGGGGGTTCTCTAGCAACAAGCTAGCAGGCACGGTAACAAGACAGCCCCCAAGCAATACACCAGCTGCCAGCATAGCGCTGCTCACCCCTTTCATTTGCTTCACCATGGCACCTGACACCACATAGGAGGCCGCAGCTAAAATGATGGCTATTTGAGGCAATAATTCACCTATGCCAGAGTCGAAAGTATCTAGCCCTATCACAAACAACACCCCAATAAATCCGATGATAAAACCCACTGCTTTGTAGCCGGTGATTTGCTCGTTATTGCTGGTGAAATAGGCCAGCACTATCGCTATTAATGGGCTTGTGGCCATAAAAATGGAAGCTCTGCCAGAATCTAACGTTTGCTCCCCCCAAGGAATAAGAAAGAAAGGCAGGGCGCAACTAAAAAAACCAATGAGCAAAAAACTCATCCATACAGAAGGGGAGCGGGGCAAACGGTCTCCCTTGATTAAAGCGTAAGCTAGTAACACCAAGGCAGCAATTAAGATGCGCCCAGCAGAAATAGTCATGGGGCCAAACCCCTCCAATGCATATTTGATAGCCTGAAATGATGAACCCCACACAGCACCTTGTATGGTAAGCAGTGTGTAAGCTTGAATGCCAGCGGGTTTAAGTGTCATCATTTTTACCATAGTGATGCAAAGCATCGCCAATAATAGCTTCCACCGCAACGCTCCATCGGATTAGCTGTTGATCTTGATCGTGGCCCATCATTATCTGCAAACCTAATGGCATATTATAGTCATCCAGCCCACAAGGCAGTGTGGTAGCACAAAGGTGCTGTAGATTAGCCACTTGGGTATTACGCAAGGCTTTTAAATTGCGCTCTTTATAATGTTGCATACTGTTTTCTACGTAGGCCAAAGTGGGTGCACTAATAGGGCAGGTTGGACACACGGCAAAATCCACGCTTTTTAGCACTTCTTCTGCGGCTTGGTTAAAGGTATTTATAAGCGCACTTTTTTGCGCGATACGTGCAGGTGCATCATGCATATCCGCATCTGTAAGATGAGCAAAGCGCATTTTGGTACTGGGTGCTAATTGATCAAACCATGGTTTACGCTCTTTGGAACGGATGAATGCAGGAAACTCTAAAGCCGAAAAACCACCCTGTGAAAACAGGTCATAGGTTTCTTCAAGATAAGGCCAATCTAGATCTATTAAAATGGCACCTTGTGCTTCTAGCTGAGCTAGGGCTGCTAAAACATGCGTATCAATACCGCCCTCACACCCTTCAAATAAAGCGGTAATCACACCGATACGAGCACCTTTAAGGCTTTTTGGTGTGGTAGTACTTTGCTCAATAAACGCCTTTGGGTTTTCGCTTGTGGCGGGGTCTAGCACTGCAAACCCCCATAATGCATCAGCTGCAGTTAGGGCCAAAAGCCCAGCAGTATCAATGCTGGGTGATAAGGGCACAATACCGTCTTTTTCCCATCTGCCCACACTTGTTTTAAGGCCAAAAGTACCACAAAAAGCAGCCGGCACACGCACAGAGCCAGAAGTGTCTGAACCTAACGCAAGCTGGCAAGCTCCCATCCATAATGACACTGGCGCACCCGAGCTAGAACCACCCGGCACGCGGTGCATTTGTGTATCAAATGGATTCACTGGCACGGGCCAATGGGGGTTGGTACCTAAGCCACCAAAGGCAAACTCTACCGTATGGGTTTTACCACACACATGAGCACCCGCATCTGTGAGGCGTGTGACTAAAGTGCCTGAGGTGTTAAATTCGCTCAGTGCCAAAGGCGAGCCTGCAAAAGTATCAAAGCCTGTCACGCCATAAAGGTCTTTAACAGACACACTAACACCGGACAATAGGCCTTTTTGCACAGTGGACGGCGGCGCTCCAATGGCTCTAAATGCTTGTAACCGCGGTTCGTGTCTCGCTAAGTGGGCGTGGGCTTGGTGTATTAAGTCCGTAGCATGTGCTGCACCACCCAACACTTTTTTATGGATATCAACGATGCTAAAAAAGGCAGCTAAGCGCATGTTTTTTTCACCTTATTTGAAGCTAATAATACAATAACTCCAGAAACTACCACTAAAGCCATGCCGATCATAGCCTCAAAGGTGACTCGTTCATCCCACAGCACCCAGCCTAAAATACTTGCAAAAATAACGGAACCATAGGTAAAAGCACCTAACTGCCCTGCAGGTGCATAGCGATAGCCTTTGCTTAAAAGCAGCTGCGCTAAGGTTGCAAACCCTGCCATGACGGCCATACCCAGTAACACCCAAAGGCTTGGGGTATCCCATACTAATATTGCAGGCACGAGGGAGAATAGGGTGTTAAACAAGGAGAAATAAAACACAATCACTATGCTGCTTTGGGTCAGGGTTAATTTACGCACCACTACTTTAGCAGTGGCACCTAAGGATGCGCCAAAAATAGCGAGCAAAGCCACCCAAGGGATTTGTGTGTGCTGGCTAGGGTTAAGCACCACCCAAACCCCTAAAAAGCCGATTAAAATGGCGATTATAGTCCAGACACTAATGCTTTCTTTAAGCCAAATAAAACCTACAATAGGAATAAATAAAGGAGCTGTTTGTTTTAACAGTGCTGCTTGGGCTAGCGGCAAATGCCCCCAAGAGTAAAACAGGCAATACATAGCGCAAAGGCCAATCAAAGAACGCGCTAAATGCAGAGCAAGCTTAGAGGTCACTACGCAGCGCGTGCCATTACGCAATAGCCAAGGCATAAAAAACAATAAGCCTAGACCATTGCGCGCCAATACCAATACTTCGGTAGGCACGTATTTTACCAGTTCGTGAATCATCACCCCAGTCAGCACTAATGCCATCTCAGACAATAGAATAAGCAGGGCGCCTTTGTGAAGATTGCTTAGGTGAAAGCCACTTTGGTTCATTATAGCGTTTTATTGTGCAGCTGCTCTCTAAACAACACATAAAGCCCAGCCATCACTACAATAGCAGAGCCTAAAAGCATGTAAAAGTCGGGTTGCTCTTTAAGAATGAACACGCCCACTAACATACCAAACAACAGGCGCGTATAACGTAATGGGCTGATCACGGATACTTCACCCACACGCATGGCTTTGGTGGCATAATAGCTGCCACTTGAGGCAAGTAGAATCATCACTGCCAAATAAATACTGGCCTCTAACGAGGGCGTTTTGACACCACCAAAATACATCATCACCAGTCCAACCGCTACAAAGGTCATGGCGCCATAAAGCGCTAGCATAGACGCAGAAATACTAGCAGGTGATAAGCGTGAGCCGACATCGCGCAAAGCCATGCCAATCACCGCAAGCACGGCATACAAAGAAAACATATCAAAGCTATCAAGGCCTGGGCGAATGATGAGTAGCACACCCACAAACCCCACCACCACAGCCAAAAGCCTGTGCATGCCTACTTTTTCACCTAAAAAAATAAATGAAATTAGGGTCATCAATAAAGGCAAGGTTTGTAAAATAGCCGCTACAGAAGTAAACGCAGAATGAATTAGAGCCAGAAAAATAAAGATAACCGCCACCGCTTCACCAAAGGTGCGAAGCAGCACTGCAGGTAGAAAAAACACCGAACTAAAGGCCTTTTCTTGGTTACGGTAAGTGACAGACCAAAACAGAGCACAACAACCCAAACCCAGAATAAACATCACTTGCCCTGTGGGCAATATTTCACAGGCCCATTTTAACGCTAAATCGGCTAGAGTAAATGACCCCATAGATAAGGTCATGTAAAGCATGCCTTTGAGGTTTTCTGAGGTGCTAGACATATGGAAAGCTGCTAATAAAACTTTGGTTGCTCACTATAGCCACTTTTTTGGTGGATAACACTAGTTAAAATGCGTGTTCGTAAGTTTGTAACCATTGGATTAACAACTGCACCTGAGTTTGGCTAGAGTGGGTAGAGATTGCATACCCATAGCCTGTTAATTGGTGGGTGCTTACCCCTACAAGGCTGTGGTTATTTATTTCGTTTTGCATCAAAGCATCGGCCAGCATAATGCCTTGGCCATCGATAGCCGCCTGCACTCGCACATTGGCATCTTCGATCATGTGACGAGGGTTAGCTAGAGGTTGCCCGTGGCACCACAGCTGCCACATATCCAGATCGCGCTCTTCACATAATAAAGGAATGCTATTAAAAGGCGCTTGGCCAAGGTTTTCTGGTGCATCTAAGCCGCCAGCAAGTAGTTGGTAACGCGCTATTAAGCTTTGGCTTGCCACGGCGAACATCGGCATAGGTAATTGTATTTTAGTGTCACTATTGAAACCATCCAAGCATTCTTGCCAACTAATACTCATATCGATGCCCTGTTGATTAGCATTAGGCTGATTTATAGCGTGCTGAATAATCACATTAATATCGGGATTTTGGGCACAAAAGCTGGCTAGCTTGGGTGATAACCAACGCAAGGCCACATAGCTTGTCACTGCAATGACTAAACTGTGTTGATGATTTTGATTGAGCTGGCGTATTTGGCTAGATAGGTCTTCAAATATTTTTTGGGTGGTTTGATAAAACATTTGGCCCGCATCAGTGAGCAAAATCTGGCGCGTTGTTCTTTTGAATAATGCATGCCCAAGGTGTTGCTCTAAACGTTTAATTTGATAGCTTACAGCGCCTTTAGTAAGGCACAGCTCATCGGCTGCTAAGGTAATGCTTAAGTGCCTTGCCGCGGCTTCAAAAGCCTTGAGTGATTCCAAAGGTGGTAGAGAATGTTTCATAGCGCTATTGTTGAATATTATTGAACTATAAAGCAATACTTTTTACTTGTGCGATCGCCTTTGGGTGGTTAACTTGTGATCATAATAAACTAAGGTCCTAAAATTACGGGCCACTTCGAAGGACTAAACATGAGCGAAAGTGAAAAGGTAGATTCTTATGCCCGCGTCGTCGTCATTGGCGGCGGCATTGCCGGTGCATCCGTATTTTATCATTTGGCGATAGACCATGGCTGGACCGACATTGCCTTAGTTGAGCGTGATGAGCTGACCTCTGGGTCTACTTGGCATGCGGCAGCACAAGTGACTCAGTTTGGCGCTAACCAGACCGCTGTTGCCCTTAAACGTCATAGCATTCAACTCTACAAAAAGTTGGCTGAAGATGTAGATTTTCCTTTTGCTTACCATTTTACCGGAGGTATGCGCTTTGCAAACACCAAAGCGCAAGTAGACACCTACAAGCACATGATCGGTATGGCCAATGGCATGGGTGCCGACATGGAGTTTATTGACGCCGCCGAAATTGCTAAGCGCCATCCCCTAGTTAATCCAGACGGTTTGTTGGGCGCTTGGTGGGATCCATTAGATGGCGACATCGACCCCGCAGGTATTACCTTTGCCATGGTTCGTAAAGCCCGTGAAGCTGGCGCTAAAGTGTATCGCTTTAACCCAGTAGAAAATATTACCCGTAAAGCCAACGGCGAATTTATAGTACACACCCTTAAAGGTGACATTACCTGTGAAAAAGTCGTGAATGCCACAGGTTATCGAGTGAATGAAGTGGGCAACATGCTGGGTGTTAACCACCCCGTCACTTCTATGGAGCATATGTATTTTCTCACTGATACTATGCCAGAACTTGAAGCTTTGGATAAGCGCGTGCCGATTATCCGTGACCCGCGTGATGATTTTTATTGCCGCCAAGAAAAGAATGGCTTGCTAGTAGGCGTTTATGAGCAAGGCTGCAAAACCTTTGGTATGGACGGTATCAGTCCAGACTTCACGAAAGCCCTGTGTCCAGATGACCTCGATCGTTGCTTAGACAATATGGAAGGTATTTTTGACTGTTTACCAGCGCTACAAACCGCAGGCATTCACACCATCATTAACGGCCCAATCACCTATACCATTGATGGTGCGCCATTAATCGGGCCTATTCCTGGGATCGAAAATGCCTATTGTGCCATTGGCCTTCGTGCAGGCATTGGTGAAAGTGGCGGTCATGGTAAAATTTTGGCAGAAATTATTGTATCTGGTCAGGCCGAATGGGATTCTTGGTATACAGACCCTCGTCGTTTTACCCAATATGCGAATACAGAAAATACTTGCCTTAAGGCCATAGAAGATTACCAAAAAGAGTTTCACTATCACATGCCTCATGAGCAGCGTCCTGCAGCAAGGCTTGCTCGTACCACACCACTTTATCCCGTATTAGACCAACTGGGTGCCATATGGGGCACAGTCAATGGCTGGGAACGGGCGTTGATGTTCAAGCCCACTCCAGATTTTGAAGAAACAGCCAGTTATCGCTTTAATGAATCTCATCCGGTCGTCGCACAAGAAATAGCGGCTTTGCAAAAAGACGTTGGCGTAATGGAAGTGTCTGGTTTTAACCGTTATGAACTTAAGGGTGAAGGCACAGAGGCGTGGCTTGATCACTTGTCATGTGGTGCCATACCTAAGGTGATTGGTCAGGTGCGCTTGTGCTATCTGCTTAATAAAAACGGCCGTATGTTATGTGAGGCTACCCTAGCCAAAATAGGTGAAAACCACTTTTGGTATGGCTCTGCAGCCGCTGCAGAGTGGCATGATCGAGATTATCTGGCGACCACAATGCCAGCGACAGTGACGCTGACAGAGATGGCGAGCACTCACACTATCTTAGTGGTTGCTGGGCCTAAATCTCGTGCCTTACTACAATCTTTATCGCCACGTTGTGACTGGAGTTCTGAAGCCTTTGGTTGGATGAAAGTGCGCAGTATGACCTTAGGACATGCCCAAGTGCTAGCGATGAGTGTGAGTTTCTCTGGTGAGCTTTCCTACGAATTACACATTCCCAATGAGCAGCTTTATTTAGTATGGACCTTGCTAGAAAGTGCTGGTAAAGCCTTTAACTTAACCAAGTTTGGCCTTTATGCGACCGAATCCATGCGGTTGGAGAAGGGCTACTTGCACTGGAAGGCTGATATCATCGATGAGTTTAACCCCATAGAAGCAGGCCTTGATCGCTTTGTGAACCTAAATAAAGAAGACTTTGTGGGTAAACAAGCACTGTTAGCAGAAATCGAAAAAGGCTGTGCCAACACCTTAGTCACTTTGATAGTGGACAGCCACGAGGCGCCAGCTCATGGCGGTGACCCGGTGTTCCATGACGGCGTGCAGGTAGGTGTAGTTACCTCTGGTGGTTATGGGCATCGCATTAACAAAAACTTGGCTTATGCTTATATCAACGCTGAGGTGGCCAAAACCACCGATGATTTCGTTATTCAAATCATTGGCACCGATTGCCAAGCTAAGGTGGTGGAGCGCTGTTTATATGACCCCCAAAACCTAAAGCCACGCAGTAAAGATACGGCCGCATAACATGGCCAGACGCCCATCTGCACGTGCCGCTAAACATGCACAACGGGCTAAACCGCCAGTTACAAACCCTTGTGCGCCTGGGCAGGCTGGTGGTCAGTATCAGCCTTTGACGCCTTTGCAGGTAGAGCGTATTTATGCTGAGTCTTTACGCATATTAGATGAAATTGGTATGGCTGATGTGCCGCCCATTCTGCTTGATAAAGCGTTAGAGTATGGTGCCAAGCTAAATGATGAAGGCCGCTTGTGTTATCCACCTGCCATGGTTAAAAAAATCATTGCTGGGGCATGTAAACAATTTACCTTTTATGGCCGAGACCCAAAACACGACATCCAAGTGGGTGGCGATAGAGTGTACTTTGGCACTGGTGGCGCTGCGGTGCAAACACTGGACTTAGATACGGGCCATTATCGCCCGTCTACCTTAACCGATTTACATGATTTCACCCGTTTAGTGGATCAGTTGCCTAATGTCGCGTGGTTTACGCGTTGTTGTGTGGCGACTGACATAGAAGACTTGTACCAGCTAGACATCAATACAGCCTATGCATTGTTAAAAGGCACCACTAAACCTGTAGCCACAAGCTTTACCCTGCCAGAGCATGTGGCACCTATTGTAGAAATGTTTGACCTTGCCATGGGTGGCGAGGGTAAGTTTGCCGAAAAACCCTTCTGCAAAGCCCATATCAGCCCTGTTATCTCACCGCTTAAATATGGTGAAGATGCCGTGATGGTGGCTTTGGAATGTATGAAGCACGGTGTGCCAATGAGCAACATTGTAGCCGGTATGACAGGTGCTACATCGCCTGCACCATTGGCAGGCACATTGGCTTTAACTTTGGCAGAAACTTTAGCTGCGCTGGTTATGGTGAATGTGTTTGAACCAGGCTATCCGATGATATTCTCAAACTGGCCTTTGGTGATCGACCTTCGCACTGGGGCTTTTCGTGGTGGTGGTGGAGAAATGGCACTGCTTAATGCCGCCTCAGCACAGCTTTCAAATAGCTTGGGTTTACCTTCTGGTTGTGCCTCTAGCATGACCGATGCCAAGGCACCGGATGCACAAATGGGTATGGAAAAAGCCTTGTCGGCCCTAGCTTGTGGTTTAGCCGGTGGTAATATGGTGTATGAATCTTCGGGTATGATGGCAAGTTTATTAGGGGCCTCGTTTGAAGCCTTTGTAATGGATGATGAAATGTTATCCTTAGTGCATCGCACCATACGCGGTATTGAAGTGACAGAGTCAGATTTGGGGTTTGACTCGATCAAAGCAGCAGTGGCGGGTTCGGGCCATTTTATAGATGCAACACAAACCATGGTGTCTATGGAGAGGGATTATTATTATCCCAAACTGGCAGATCGTGAAGAGCCTATTGTTTGGCAAGAAGCAGGTTCTATGGATCACTGGCATAGAGCTAAAACCAAAGCGCAGCAACTACTGCAACATAAACCCAGCTATATAGATCCAGAAATAGATCTGGTCATCCGTAAAAAATACCCTATTTTATAGCCCTTATAACCCTTTAGTCGCCTTTGGGTGCCAAAACCTTCATAAAAATTGTTTCCTACCCACGCTAGTGTAATAATGCCTTGTTAAACATTTTTTATACTTTATCTGTGGATTTTTTGATCATGAAAAACCTCATCGTCTTGTTGGGTGGATTTCTTTTTAGTGCTTTTTTTAGTGCTACGGCGTTCGCTTCTAGTGACTTGTCAGTGGCTTATATCCCTCTGGATTTAACCAATCATTGGGTAGGCTGGGCTGCATTGGTGGTGTTTTTTGTCGCTTATGTGTTGGTCGTATTTGAAGAGCAGATACACCTTAGAAAATCCAAACCGGTGATGCTTGCTGCAGGTGTGATATGGATCATTATTGCAGTGGCTTACAGCATGGAAGGCCAATCTGGCGCCATTAAACCAGCCATAGAGCACAATTTTTTAGAATACACTCACCTGTTTTTCTTTTTGTTAGTGGCTATGACCTATATCAATGCCATGCTGGAGCGAGGTGTATTTGACGCTTTGCGTTTGTGGCTGGTAAAACAAGGCTATTCCTACAGGGCGCTTTTTTGGCTTACGGGCATCTTAGCCTTCTTTATTTCGCCTATTGCAGACAACCTAACGACCGCCTTAATTATGTGCGCAGTGGTGCTAGCAGTAGGAGACAAAGAGCCGCGTTTTGTAGCCATTGGATGTGTAAATATTGTCGTCAGCTCTAATGCGGGTGGTGCATTTAGCCCCTTTGGAGACATCACCACCCTTATGGTGTGGCAAAAAGGTGTGGTGGAATTTGCAGAGTTTTTCCACCTGTTTATTCCTTCAGTAGTGAACTATTTGATTCCGGCTGCCATCATGCATTTTGCCATTCCCCGTGGCAAACCCGCGCCAGTGTCTGCGGGTAATATAGGCATGAAATATGGTGGCTTCACCATTGTAATTTTGTTTCTGATGACCATCGCTACTGCGGTAAGCTTCCATAATTTCTTACATATACCGCCAGTATTTGGCATGATGACAGGTTTGGTGTATTTGCAGTTTTATGGTTATTACCTACACCGTAAGTCACATTCATGGTCGCATGGTATTAGTATCCCCCCAGGTTCAAATGAAGACCCTTACAAGTTTGATATATTTTCAAAAATAGCCAAAGCAGAGTGGGACACCTTGTTCTTCTTCTATGGTGTTATTTTAGCCGTAGGTGGCTTAGGGTTTATTGGTTACCTTGGTATGGCGTCTGAATTTATATATGGTGAGCTTGGCGCCACTAATGCCAATATATTGGTGGGTATTATGTCGGCGGTGGTCGATAACATCCCCGTGATGTTTGCTGTGTTGTC
>JAIBDW010000058.1 GCA_024686035.1 Oceanospirillaceae bacterium | reverse complement strand
GGCGCTCTTCTGGCACCTTCTATCACGATGGCCACCTTACCCGTAGCGGCGTCAGTTGTGGGCACAGCAATTGGCACTTGGCCTGCTGCTATATTTATGAGTAAAAAAGGCCGCAAGATTGGTTTTATCAGTGCAGCTATTTTTGCAGCAACTTCTGCTTTACTTGGGGCGGCTGCAATATGGCAAAGTCACTTTTGGCTCTATTGCTTTGCATGTTTAAGTTTAGGGCTTAGCTACGCTTTCGTACAACACTATCGCTTTGCTGCCGCAGAAAGTGTCGCCATAGAAGTGGCTCCACAGGCAATATCTGCGATTTTATTATCAGGCATTGCAGGGGCGTTTTTGGGCCCCAACGTCGTCAACTATGCCCGTGACCTAATACCTCAATATGCATTCGTGGGCTCGTATTTAGCTTTAGCTGTATTAGTATTCATTCCGGCTATCATCTTGTTATGGATGCAAGCGCCAAAAGCCCAGTCCAGCATTAAAGACTACACAACAGGCAGAACGATTAGGCAATTGGCACAGCAACCAAATTTTATATTAGCTGTTTTAGCCGCCACTTTATCTTATGCCTTAATGGTGTTTCTTATGACGGCAACACCACTGAGTATGCACGTGATGAATGGTCATAGCATGGACGATACCAGCATCGTGATCCAATGGCATATTGTGGGCATGTTTTTACCCTCTTTATTTGTGGGTAAATGGATCACACATTATGGCCACACCAAAGTCATGTTACTTGGGATATTGGCCATCGCTATATGCATCGGGGTAAGCCAAGTCAATCAAAGCGTCATTGGTTATTGGATCAGTCTGGTGTCTTTAGGCCTAGGTTGGAATTTCTTATTTGTCAGTAGCACATCACTGCTGATCACCACCTATCAAGAAGCGGAAAAATATCGTGCGCAAGGGTTTAATGAACTCATGGTATTTGGCGTACAAGCCATCGCATCATTGAGTGCTGGTTGGCTTTTAAGCATGAGCGATTGGCAAAGTATTAACTTAATGAGCACACCGTTTTTAGTATTACTGTTGGTTGTCATTTGGTGGAGTCATAAAAAGTCACATGCTTAGCTTAAGCACTTGCCTGGCCCACGCCACATCGTTTACAAATACAGCATCCACACCTATGAGTCTTAGACGAAGTAAATCAGCGGCCTGTGTCACTGTATAAACGCGCACTAATAAACCACGAGCGTGCGCGTCATTAACCAGTTGTGCATCGGTCGTTTCTGTGAAGCTATGCAAGGCATCAGCACCCATGTCATGCGCTAAACTAGCCAATGAAACTGGGCATGAAGCGATCAACGGCGCAACACTCAGTGCTGGTAATAGCGCCTTTAATGGCGCTAATAAACGGTGATCAAACGCAGACACACAAAACTGCACTAGCTCAAAATTTAATTGGCTGATCGCATGCTCAATCTCGTGCGCCACTTGGTGAATTAAGTCAGCAGATTTAAGCTCTATATTAATGTCACACGCGCCTTCGACCAACTCTAGCACTTGTCGCAAGCTAGGTGGTGGAAGGCCATCACCTGCATCAAGTTGCTGCCATTGTTCACTAGTGAACTGATCCACTAAACCCGTGCCGTTGGTCGTGCGATTTACCCTAGCATCGTGCATCACCACCACTACGCCAGACATCAGTCGCACATCAAGTTCTATACCGTCACATTGCTGATCCAGGGCCAACGAAAAAGCTTCTACAGAGTTTTCTGGGGCCAGATCACTGATCCCTCGATGAGCAAATAGTTGCATAGAAGCCTGTTGCTTAGATAAATTTAGTAGATATGCATTGTGCCCGTAAATTTTAAAACTGCCAAGCATATTTAAACCCATTTAAAACACTTACCGCTTGTTTGATCCAGCCATAGGGTGCTATATTTTTACGTATAAAGACTCTTGTAACACACCATGGAACATCCATACTTATGCCCGCCGATTCAGCACTTGATCCATTGCCTAACCCTTTATCAAGCCATGCAGTGTGGCTTAAAAACCCTCTTGCTATTTTGGCTGAAAACGCCAAAGGTGGGTTGGTGGTCAAGGGGCAAAAAGTTGTGGAGTTGGTAGCCCAAGGAAAGCAACCCTACACCCCCTATGATGAAGTAATGGAGTGCGGTGATTTAGTAATTTTGCCAGGTTTAATTAATGGACATCACCACTTCTACCAAACCTTAACGCGGGCCCTCCCACAGGCACTGAACAAACCTTTATTTGGCTGGCTCAAAAGCCTTTATCCAGTATGGGCAGGATTAGAGCCTGATATGTTATACCAAGCCACGCGTCTGGCTTTAGCAGAGTTACTACTGTCTGGTTGCACCACAGCTGCAGATCATCATTACTTGTTTCCTGAAACCTTGACAGAGGCTATGGATATACAAGCACAGGCTGCAGCAAGCATTGGCATACGCATGACTATGACACGCGGCTCGATGAGCTTAGGCGAAGAGGATGGCGGCTTGCCACCACAAAGCACAGTGCAGCAAGAAGACTCCATATTAGCGGACAGCGAGCGAGTTATTAAACGCTATCACGATGCAAGTGAAGGTAGCATGCTGCAAGTGGCCCTGGCTCCTTGCTCGCCTTTTTCTGTAACGCCAGAACTAATGCGCAATTCTGCAATCCTTGCTGCGCAGCACAAGGTAATGCTGCACACTCATCTAGCTGAAACCATAGACGAAGAAAACTTTTGTCTACAACGCTTTGGTTTACGCACTGTTGATTATCTGGATAGCGTGGGTTGGTTAGGCCCACAAACTTGGTTAGCCCATGGTATTCACTTTAACGACGAGGAAATTAAACGTTTAGGTGCTGCTGGCACGGGTATCTGCCACTGCCCTACCTCCAATATGATGCTAGCCTCTGGCATGGCGCCGGTACAAGAACTCGAAGCGGCAGGCTGTCCTGTAGGTATAGGTGTAGATGGATCAGCCTCAAATGACGGCTCAAATATGATTCAAGAAGTGCGCCAAGCCTTATATTTACAACGCTTAAAATACGGTGCCCAAGTCAGTCACTTTGACGCTTATCGATGGGCAACGCAAGGCAGCGCCAAAATGCTAGGCCGAAGTGACATTGGCTCCTTAGAAGTAGGAAAACAAGCTGACATCGCTTGTTTCAAACTCGATGAGATGCGCTTTAGTGGCAGTCATGATCCACTAGCAGCCCTATTATTATGCGGTGCGCATAGAGCAGAGCACGTCATGGTGGCTGGGAAGTGGCGCGTAAAATACGCAACCATTGAAGGCTTAGATGTGGCTTCGCTGTTGCAACAACACGGCGCTGCAGCGCGTAAATTAGCCACAAAAATATAACCCGTTCTATCGCTACCGATAACCATATACCTTGCATAAAAAAACCAGCTTGATCAATCTGCCAAGCTGGCTTTTTATCGTCATTATTAAAAATTAATTAGCCTTTAATAATGTTGTGCTCTGGGCCAAATGGGAACTTAGTTATATTTTCTGCGCTTTCATCACCAACTACTAGGATATCGTGCTCGCGGTAGCCACCAGCACCCGCCATACCTTCTGGCAACATGATCATAGGTTCAATAGAAACCACCATGCCAGGTTCTAACACTGTGTCTACATCTTCACGGAACTCAAGACCCGCTTCACGACCGTAGTAATGACTAAGGGTTCCAAATGAATGGCCATAACCAAAGGTACGGTATTGCAGCACATCGTGCTCAGCAAAAATCTCATTAAGTTCATGAGCAACATCACTGCATTTGACACCAGGTTTAACCAACTCTAGACCACGACGATGGACCTTGCAGTTGATTTCCCACAGTTCAAGATGACGATCACTGGCATGCTCAGAAAACAAAGTACGCTCAAGTGCGGTGTAGTAGCCTGCGATCATTGGAAAACAATTAAGGCTAAGAATGTCGCCAGCTTCAATCTTGCGACTGGTCACTGGATTGTGAGCACCATCGGTATTCATGCCTGATTGAAACCAAACCCAAGTGTCCATTAGCTCACCATCTGGAAAGGTTTTAGCAATTTCACGGATCATCGCTTGGGTGCCCGCCAAGGCGATTTCGTATTCTGGCACACCTACACTAATAGCATCACGGATAGCAGCACCACCAATGTCACCAATGCGAGAACCGTGCTTAATGACTGCAATTTCCTCAGTAGACTTAATCATGCGCATTCGCATGGTTGGCACACCAATATCACAGAACAGCGATGTTGGAAAAGTCGCTTTCATAATATCCATGGTCGCCAAAGGCATGTGGTCATACTCTACACCAATGCGGCTACCTGGCTTGATCAGGTTGTTAAGGGCGACAAAGAAGTTGCCTTTTTGCCAATCGGTGTAAACCACGTTATCACCTAACTGATTACGACGAAACGGCTGACCGCCATCAATATTTGCTGTAACAGTAGTGTAATTGTCTTGCGTTACCACCAAGCCATAATCACGACCAAAGCGACAATAGACAAAATCTGAAAAGTAGTTAATGTTGTGATACGAGGTAAAGACCACAGCATCCACATTAGCTTGCGCCATGTGTGCACGTAGCTTAGCAAGACGGTTACTTAGTTCTTGCTTAGAAAAAGTCGCCACAACTTTTTGACCATTGGGTATTTCGATAGTACGAGGCATATTTTGTGGATTCATCATATTTACCTAGTGTTTACACACCACTCAATTAATAACACTGCAGCTACTAAACAATGACCTAGTAGTACAAACTGATGGCATTCTAGTTTTTATCCATTCATTAGTAAAATAAATAAATTAAATTCAATCATTTATTATATTAATGACATCCCCGTGAGGTGTATGCCGAACTATATCAGGCTTAATTAAGCCACTGCTGGGACAGCAAAATCTTGCAATATATATTTAGATTGGCGATATTGTGCATTATTCACAATACAAAACCTGAGACATCATGTCATGGCCAAAAACAAGTTAATCGGTGATCCTACTATCATCTCTATGTATGCCAACCAATTTAGCTTTTTGGCTCGCCCTTTGACCCGTGATTTGAGTCAAAACTTTAATGCTGCCATCGTGGGATTACCATTTGATTTGGCAACCACAGGCCGCGCAGGGACGCGTCTGGGCCCTAATGCAGTGCGCCAAGCCAGCAGTAACCTGGGCTGGGAAGGAAGACGATGGCCTTGGGGTTTTGATGCATTTAAATATATAAATGTGGCAGATTATGGGGATTTAGATTTTGTTCCAGGTAACCCTGACGATCTAAACTTGCAAATAGAGCGGCATGCACAAGCAATCATTAGCTCTGGCACCACCATGGTGAGCATTGGCGGTGATCACTATGTCGCACTGCCCTTACTTAGGGCCCACGCTAATCATTATGGAAAAATGGCACTGGTGCATTTTGATGCCCACACTGACACCTACCCTAACGAGACAGAAATAGATCATGGCAGTATGTTTTACCATGCCCCAAAGCAAGGTTTAATAGACCCTGAGCATTCAATTCAAGTGGGAATTCGCACAGAATACAGGCCACAAGACCATGAATTTGAAGTGATTGATGCGGTACAAGCTAACGATTCCAGTGCCCAAGACATCGCTGCAGCCATTATCAAACGAGTAGGCGACCTTCCTGTCTATTTAACCTTTGATATCGATTGCTTAGACCCCGCCTATGCGCCTGGTACCGGGACACCGGTCGTGGGTGGTTTAACAACAGACAAGGCATTGAGAATTATTCGCGCATTAAAAGACGTCAACATTGTAGGGTTTGACTTAGTGGAAGTGAACCCTGCATATGACCATGCGGATATTACAGCGTTGGCAGGAGCCACTTTACTGCTAGAGTTTTTATACCTTTTGGCGCACAAAAAGCATCAAGCAAGCCTATAAGAGACCTTTGCACAATACGAACGCCAAGGTCTCTATAAAATAAGCTTTAGCTTTTGCTAAACGCCTGACAAGCTAACTTGACTTATTTTAGCCAAGGGTTGTGCCCTTTAGGTTGAATTTTTTCTGGCTCAGGCTCAGACACTTTGGAAGGTGGGGTTTTTGTTACTGGGATAGTTACAGGTGAAGGCTTTGCCGTCGCTTCTATTGAGTCTGCCTGTGTTTCTAGCAATAGCGAAGCTTCCAATAAGCGCTTTTCTTCTCTTTGAGCCTCTATGTGTTGTTGCTCAGCTAAGCTTATTGAATCCATATCATAGACAAACGAGCCGACGTATTGTACAAAGTCATCTTCATGGATTTTAGTGAGTTTATTGCGATATTCAAAATCAAATAACAAAATAATCCAGCTCACCTGCCTATGGCCCATTTTATTAATTTTATGGATCACACCTTCACCATATGCACTTGAATAAGAGCAGTCTTCAATAATACTTTTAACTGACGCGGTGCCACTTGCAACACCATTAGTTTCCATGTTTTCATGGTCATATTCGCTAATGGAAAAATTTCTTGCAAAGGCATCAAGGCCTTGATCATCCTCCTCAAAGTAACTATCTGGAATGGTGTCGTAGCTGATAGTCGAGCACCAGACAGACACTTTGCCGTGTTTCTCAAAGCTTGGAAGTGGTGTGATGTCTGTTGGAGGAGTAGATAAAGCCATTAATGACGCCTAAATATTCATGCTAAGAGAATAGAGTGAGTAATGGCGAAAAATAACACATACACCTTGATCCTACAATCAAATTTGCTTTTATAAAGGCCTAAAAATGCAACAATATCTAAACATTTTTCAACAACTTGCCACACAATATTTTCGTCAAGATCGAGCGGTAAGTGAACCTATTAGTGCTAAAGATCTTAAAAAAATAATCGATTTTAGCTTAGGTTTTGAAGGTGCAGATGTAGAGGCATTAAAACAAGCAGCAAGCCAGTATTTAACCTACCAACCAGACAGTGCTCAGGTAGACTTTTTTAAACTGCTCTACTCAGGCCGTAATGACCCTGCCCTTTTGGGTGATTGGGTCACAAGCCTTAGTAACGCTAACATGCACACTTACCAGATGAGTCCTGTAGCGACTTTGATGGAGCAAGAGCTAATTCACCAATGGAATCGTTTGATCGGTTTTACTAACGACTCCAAAACAGGCGACGGCATTATGGTCTCTGGAGGCAGCCAAGCCAACCTTATTGGCATGATGATGGCGCGGCACCGTGCATGCCCTGAACTTAAAACTGCAGGCATGAGCGCCCAAAAACTGGTGGCCTTTGTTTCAGATCAAGCACATTATTCTGGCCAAAAGGCAGCTAACCTATTAGGCATTGGTACCGATAATCTCATTGCAGTCGCCTCAGACAGTGAGGGTAGATTGTGCCCTGACGCTTTACTAGAAGCTGTAGAACACAGTATTGCACAGGGTCATAAGCCGTTTTATATAGGCCTTACTGCAGGCACAACGGTTGTTGGCGCCTTTGATCCAGTGCCAAAGTGCCGGGCTATTGCCGACAAATATAATATTTGGTTACACATTGATGGCGCTTGGGGAGCTCCTGTCTTATTTTCAAAAACACATAGGCATTTGTTAAAGGGCTGTGAACTAGCTGACTCCTTTGCATGGGACGCTCACAAACTGATGAACGTACCGCTTACCGCAGCAGTGGTACTTACACGTCATCAAGGTATGCTGGAGCAAACGTGTGGTGGTGGTGGTGGCGATTATCTTTTCCATAGCGACGAAAATGCAGCATACAATCTAGGACAAAAGTCTATTCAATGCGGCCGGCGTGCCGATGCTTTAAAAGTATGGCTAAGCTGGAAAGCGATGGGGAACAAAGGTTTTTCAGATAAAATTGATCGCTTACAAGACATAAAGCAAGGCTGCGTCAATACCATCAACGCATCAAGTCAATTACACATGATTGGGCCTTCGCCTTACCTTAATGTATTGTTTCAGTATCGCCCAGAAGTTAGCTTAAACGAAGTAGAGCTTCGAGCATTAAATATCTCTATCTGCAAAACCATGCAAGCCCAAGGTGGTGCTTTTGTTGATTACGCTAAATATCAGGGGCAAACCGGCATTCGCCTTATATTGGCAAACAGTGACACTCAAACAAACGATATTGAACGCCTACTTGAGCACTGTATTAAAACCGGCGACTCTCTGGCTAAGGCAAGTTAACTAGAAGTTTTCCAGATATTACTGTTGGCTGTGGCAGATTTTTTTGCTGCAGCAGCTTTGGGTGATGAGGTAATGTGTGCTTGATACTCGGCTTGAGACCTGAGTGGTTTCCCACGCACTATAGCATACACATAAAGCGATTCTACTTTATCTCTGGCCCATTGAGTTTTGCGTAAAAACTTAAGGCTAGATTTAATACTAGGGTTATCCCTAAAGCAGTTCACATTCACCTGATCCGCTAATACTTCCCAACCAAAGGTGTCTACAAGGTCAGTGATAATTTGCTCTAACTTCACGCCGTGCAGCGGGTTACGAGGTTGCTCAGTGTTCATAATTTACTTCACATAACAAAACATTGAGCCTATTATCACCAACATGAAGTCACTAAACAACCGGTATTAATATGAGCGACCTAAAAGGCACGGCAATACAGCAAGCTCGCATTGAACTTGCGGCGTGTTTTCGCTTTACCGCACAAATGGATATGCATGAATCTATTGCTAATCATTTTAGTGTGGCTGTGTCAGATGATGGCCAGAAATTTTTATGTAACCCTCAAGGTCGCCACTTTAGCAGCATTAAGGCCAGTGAGTTACTGTTATTGGATGCCAATAATCCTGACACCATGAATCAAGCTAATGCACCAGACCCAACAACTTGGGCCATCCATGGCGCATTGCACCGTAGCTTTGCTGATGCGCGTTGCATTATGCACCTACACCCTCGATACGCGACTGCCCTAGCCTGCCTAAAAGATAAAACGTTATACCCCATAGACCAAAACACCATGCGCTTTTATCAGCGAGTCGCTATTGATACTGGCTTTGATGGCATGGGATTAGGTGATGAAGCAAAGCGCCTTGCCACTTGTATGGGTGATAAACGCATTTTACTCATGGGTAATCACGGTGTGTTGATTATTGCCAAAAGCATCGCCCAATGTTTTGATGACATGTATTATTTTGAAAGAGCTTGCCGCACTTTATTAGATTGCTATGCCACTGGTCAGCCTTTGGACCCTGTAACCCATGAAGTGGCTGAAAAGACAGCACAGCAATGGCAAAATTATGCTTTTGACTTTAGTCAGCAACACCTCACTGAGATCATGACGATGCTTGATAGGCAAGATAGCTCTTACCGTTTATAAATATCTAGTTTAGCCAAATGTAATTAGAACGACTTTAAGTTTCCTAATCTAGTCATCCATGCCATTTAAAGCATTGCCATCTTTTCCTGCTTAGCGTTAGCCCGTATAATCGCTGGAAGATAAAGCATGGCTAATTGGCCCCTTTTTAAATAACAGGATACCCATGATTAAAGTCGAATCCGTGAGTAAACGTTTTGGTGGTGTGCAGGCTGTTAATAACGCCTCTATCGAAATAGCTAAAGGCTCCATCACTGGGCTGATTGGCCCCAACGGGGCTGGTAAAACCACATTATTTAATATGATCGCAGGAAACCTGACGCCAACATCTGGGCATATATTCCTAGATGGTGAAGATGTTACTGGTGTACCACCATATGAGCTTTTTCATAAAGGCTTATTGCGTACTTTTCAAATTGCCCATGAGTTTGGCACCTTAACCGTACTTGATAATCTGATGATGGTGCCTTCCCAGCAAGCGGGCGAAAAACTCATGGACGCTTGGTTTCGCCCGTCACTTGTGCGTGCACAAGAAGCAAAAGTGCGTGATAAGGCTATGGAAGTCATCGACTTTCTAAACTTGGGCCATGTCGCTCAAGAATTAGCAGGTAACCTGTCTGGTGGTCAAAAGAAGCTGCTAGAGCTAGGTCGTACCATGATGGTGGATGCAAAGGTAGTGTTGCTAGACGAAGTAGGCGCTGGTGTGAATCGCTCTTTGCTGCGTGAAATTGGCGAGGCTATTGTTCGCTTGAATCAAGAAAAAGGCTATACCTTTTGTATGATAGAACATGACATGGATTTTATTGGGCGCTTATGTGACCCTGTGATCGTCATGGCCGAAGGCTCTGTACTAGCTCAAGGCACAGCTAAAGAAGTTATTGCTAATGAGGCCGTTATTGAAGCTTATTTAGGTACGGGTTTAAAGAACAAACCAAAGGTGAGCGCATGAGCTATTTAGTTGCAGATCAGTTACGCGGCGGCTATGGCGGTGCAGATATCCTTAACGGTTGCTCTTTGTCCGTCGATAAGGGGGAAATTGCTGTCATTGTAGGCCCCAATGGCGCAGGCAAATCCACCGCTATGAAAGCCTTACTTGGCATGCTTAAACTGCGCGAAGGTAGCGTGACTTTAGGTGGCCAAGACATCACTCATATGTCACCTCAAGATCGTGTCGGACAAGGCATTGCCTTTGTACCCCAAACCCACAATGTATTTGGCGGCATGACTGTAGAGGAGAACCTAGAAATGGGCGCTTTTTTACGCACGGATAACTTTAGTGAAACCATGGAACAAGTGTACGAACTATTCCCTATTTTGAAACAAAAGCGCCGCCAAAACGCAGGCGAGCTTTCTGGCGGCCAACGCCAACAAGTCGCCGTAGGGCGTGCCATGATGACACAGCCTAGTGTGCTCATGTTAGATGAGCCTACAGCGGGTGTGTCTCCTATTGTGATGGACGAGTTATTTGACCGTATCTTAGAAGTTAAAAAACAAGGCATTGCCGTGTTGATGGTTGAACAAAATGCAGCCCAAGCTTTAAATATAGCCGACAAAGGCTATGTTTTGGTAACAGGCACTAATAAACATACAGGCAGTGGTGATGAACTACTGGCTAATCCTGTGGTGCGCCGCACCTTTTTGGGGGGTTAACTCATGCCAGAATTTGTTGATATTTTAAATGCCATAGTTTTATTTTCAAACTTTGTGCTGGTGCCTGCTATTTCTTATGGCGCTCAGTTAGCCTTAGGTGCTTTGGGCATCACCATGGTGTATGGCATATTACGCTTTTCTAACTTTGCCCATGGCGACATGATGGCCTTTGGCACCACGATGGTTATCTTGGTCACTTGGGGGTTTCAGGCTATAGGCATTGGCTTTGGCCCACTGCCTACTGCGTTACTTGCCCTGCCTTTTGGCATTTTAGGTGCGGTGGCTTTAAGCCTAGCCTTTGATAAAACCGTATACAAATTTTACCGCACTAAAAACAGTGCTCCAGTCATTTTTGTAATCGTCTCAACAGGGGTGATGTTTATGACCAACGCCATAGTGCGTTTTATCATAGGCCCTGGTGACCAACGTTTTATGGATGGTACAAAGTTTATTTTTAGACCCCGTGAATTTAAAGAATTTACAGGCCTAAGTGAAGGTTTAGCCCTTAAATCTACTCAAGTGCTCACTTTAACCATAGCCATTATTTGTGTCGCCGCCCTGTTTTACTTCTTGCAAAAAACCCGCACAGGTAAAGCCATGCGTGCGTTTTCTGATAACAAAGACTTAGCCTTACTTTCAGGTATCAACCCAGACCGAGTGGTGTTTATCACTTGGATTATTGTAGCGGCCTTGGCCACGACTGCTGGCACCTTATACGGTTTAGATAAAAGCTTTAAACCCTTTACTTACTTTATGTTGTTATTGCCTATGTTTGCTGCGGCTATCGTAGGTGGTATCGGAAGCCCCATCGGCGCTGTTGTAGGGGGTTTTGTGATTGCTTTTTCTGAAGTGATTGTCACCTACGCCTATAAAAAATTCTTTATGTACTTATTACCAGAGTCTTTAGAACCCACAGGATTAATGCAGTTTTTATCCACTGACTATAAATTTGCAGTGTCGTTCATCATTTTAGTGGTGGTGCTGCTCATACGCCCAACGGGTATATTTAAGGGGCAATCTATCTAATGAAAGCACTACTTGATCAAAAATATCGTGCCCCTGTCGCTTTTTCTGTAATGGGGTTGCTGCTTTTAGCAGTAGGCATGGGGCAATCTTGGCCTTTTGCCTTGGCTATTTTAAACCTGTGCATTATTTCAGCGATTATGTCCTTGGGCGTCAACATCCAATGGGGCTACGCAGGCTTACTTAATCTAGGTGTGATGGGTTTTACCGCACTGGGCGGATTAGCTGCTGTGTTGGTGTCTGAAGCACCAGTGCTAGAAGCCTGGGCTGTGGGAGGCCAAGGCATGGCCGTAAGTTTTGTATTGGTGGTGATTACCATTATTTTGGCTATTTTGGTTTATCGTAATATGGCCCAAAGTTGGCAACGCCGCATGACCATGGCGGTTTTGTTTATTGGGGCCTATTTTGTTATCAATCATTTTTATAGCCCAGCAGTTTATGCCATTGAACGGGTCAACCCTGCCACTTACGGATTTTTAGGTGGCATGGGTATGCCCATCATCTTTTCATGGGTGTTAGGCGGCATTATGGCCGCTGGTGTAGCTTGGGTCATTGGTAAAATCACCTTAGGTTTACGCTCAGATTATCTGGCTATTGCCACTTTGGGCATTTCAGAAATCATCATCGCGGTATTAAAAAATGAAGACTGGCTAGCTCGTGGCGTTAAAAACGTAGCAGGTTTAGATCGCCCCGTGCCATTTGAGCTTGAACTACAAACTACGCCTTGGTTTTCAGACATGGTGCAGTCTTTATTTAGTGGTCGTATCGCCGCTCTAGCAGACTCACAACGAGCAGACGCATTGCATCAGCTGGTCATTCAAAGCGCTAGTATCTTTGTAAAG
>JAIBDW010000063.1 GCA_024686035.1 Oceanospirillaceae bacterium | reverse complement strand
TCAATAAATGCTGTGACGCACTAGGATAAAGGTCAGGCTCGCCCATATGAAAAAGGCCTGCGCACAAGCCTAAACTTGCAAGCATGGCGACAGGGCCATGCCAAGTGAATACTTTAAACCCAAGCAATACCAAACCGCCCAACAGATAGGCAATATTCACCCACATGTTTGCTGTAAGCCCTAAATCTAGCTGTGGATTGCTGCTAGCTACTTCGCTTAAGGTGAGCCCTTTGGAATTGCGCATGAGATCTAGCGGTGTGGCTCTAGTATAGGCATCAATACCACCATTGATCGACTCTAACCAAAACCACTGCCACTGTTGGCCAAAAGTCATGGTTATTTCCGTGCCTGCCCATTGAGTCATAGACACAGGGAATGCAATTAAACATAAAGCATAGCCAACCATGGCAGGGTTAAAAGGATTGCTGCCTAACCCACCATAAAGGTGTTTTGCAAAAATTATGGAAAAAGAAATGGCTACCAAAGTAAGCCACCATGGGCTAAACGGCGGCAGGGCTACAGCCAGTAAAAAGGCCGTCACTAAAGCGCTGCCATCGGTGAGGTAAGGCATAATAGGCCTGCCTCGTAAATACAATATCAAAGCCTCAAAACCAAGTGCTAAAAAGCTTGCCCAAATTAAGTTGATTAAAGTGCCGTAGCCGTAAAAGTAACTTTGTGCGGCCAATCCTGGCAAGGTGGCCAATAAAACCAAGGCCATTAAGCGTGAGGTTTTACTCAAACTATGGTGATGCGGGGAGGATAAATTAATTAAACTCATCGTTGTTATTCCTGCTCCGGTAATGGTGTGGAGGGAAGGTTCGCTTGATGCTTTGCTAAAGCACTGGCGCACGTTGTTTGATTGACCCTAGCGCTGACCAATTGCGCTTCAACTTCCTGCGGGTCTGTTGATGTAGCGAGCGCCTTTTCAAGTTTACGTACTAAAGCATTGGCTTTGGCCACTTCGGTAAGCAGTGCTTTTTCTTTTTCTGGGTCTAGGCCAAGCTTAGTTTCGTAAGCCTGTAAATTGGCCTGGGCATCAGCTGCTTTGGTTGTGAGCTCATCGGCAGTGGCTTGTAAAGCTTGAGCTAGCTCAAGGTCTTTAGCCAAGGCATTGGCTAGGGCTTTATTGGTTTTGTTTAGCTTAGTGCGCGTAATGGCAGCCGCTGTTTTAAGCTCTTTGTATATTTGCTCATGGGTCTTTGGCGCTGCATCTATGTCTTTTTTTGGCCCTTGCTGTTGTTCTTGCTTTTTTGCATTCACTCTAGCCAGAGCCTCTGCGATAGGGTCTTGTGCATCGGGGTTGGCGGCTCGTTTAGCTGCTTGTGCAGCAGCGGCTGCAGTGGCTCTATTTTTACGTTTCTCTTCTTTGGCCAGCTTTTCATCAATGAGGCGTTGTTCTCTATTTTCAAAACGTACACGAGATAGTTCAGCAATGTGTGCTTCATTGGCTAGGTCTTTTAGCTTGCCTTTGGCAAAGCGATAATATTGCACCAAAGGGATTTGGCTAGGGCACACCCATGCACAGGCACCGCATTCAATACAATCAGACAAATTATGATCTTGGGCCTTTTCAAACTCGTGCGCTTTGGCAAACCAAAATAGCTGTTGGGGCAAAAGCTGGGCTGGACAGGCAACTTCACACAAACCACAGCGTATGCAAGAGTGGTGATCAGCCACAGGTGCTAGCTCTAAATCTGCAGCGGCTAAAAGGCAATTGCTACTTTTGATCAAGGGGATGTGAGTGTCTTCTATGGTGAACCCCATCATCGGCCCACCCATCACCAAGCGTGAGGTTTGGCTCAGATCAACCTGGGCAAAATCAAGCAAGTCACAGACTTGAGTGCCTATGAGTACTTTAAAGTTGCCGGCATTTTTTGCTGCTTTACCAGTCACTGTCGTGATACGGCTAATCAAGGGTTGGCCTAGCACAACGGCGTCATATATCGCCTTAACGGTGCCTACATTTTGGCACACAAGCCCTATGTCTGCTGGGATGCCTCCATGTGGAACCTGCTGGCCAGTAAGAATTTCTAGCAGTTGTTTTTCACCCCCAGAAGGGTATTTAGTAGGGATAACACACACTTCAATGGAAGCTGTGTTATGGGCTAGTGAGCTAAGGGCTTCATTTAGCGCAACTATTGCTTCAGGCTTATTGTCTTCAATGCCTATAAGGCAGCGAGGCTGATCTAGCAACATTTGTGAGATGCGAATGCCTTGGATTATTTGCAGTGCATACTCACGCATAAGCCGATCATCTGAGGTGATGTAAGGCTCACATTCGGCTGCGTTGATGACAAGGGTGTGGATTTTTACTTTAGGCTGTAACTTCACCACACTTGGGAAACCAGCACCGCCCATGCCCGTAATACCAGCCGCTTGGATCACGTGTAATAAGTCTTGCTTTGAGAGTGCTTCGTGGTTGCTAATTGGATGTAACTGAGTCCATTGGTCCTTACCATCGGTATTGATGATAATGCACTCACCAGACAGGGCAGATTGGTGGGGCAAAGTGCGCGCTTCTATGGCATCAATAAAGCCTGAGCTTGGCGCGTGGATATTGGCACTGATAAAACCTTGAGCGCTGGCAATCAACTGGCCTTTTAAAACGTATTCACCAGGGGCAACTATGGCTTTAGCTTGGCTGCCTATGTGTTGATTTAACGGCAGTACCAACTGCTTTGGCAAAGGCATAGTATTGATGGGCAGTTGATTAGATTGATCTTTGTTTTGAACAGGGTGCACACCACCGTGAAAGTCCCAGATTTTAGTCATGGTTAGTCGCTCCATGGTTGTGAGGGGTAGTGCTGGTAGCAATAAGCTGTTTAGGCTGTTGCCAATGCCAGCTTAAAGGGGTGGTTTCAACAGGTAGCATATCAATACAATCTACAGGGCAAGGCTCTAAACACAAATCGCAGCCGGTACATTCTGCCACTATGACAGTATGCATTTGTTTGGCTGCACCTAAAATAGCATCCACAGGGCAAGCTTGAATGCACTTAGTGCAGCCAATACACTCATCTTCTCTGATGTAAGCAATCGTGCGTATGGCTTCGGCGCCGTGTTCTGCATCCAGCGCAATAGCCTCTACACCTAAAAGGTCTGCAAGGGCTTTAATAGTGGTTTCTCCACCTGGTGGGCAGCGATTAATGGCTTCACCATCAGCGATCGCCTGGGCGTAGGGTTTGCAGCCAGGGTGCCCACATTGCCCGCACTGGGTTTGAGGTAACAGGTTGTCTATTTGATCAACAATAGGATCACCGTCCACTTTAAAACGGATAGCAGCAAAGCCTAAAATGGCGCCAAAAACGATCGCCAGTAAAGCCAATATAATGGTGGCAAGATAGAGTGTTTGCATTTAAATGGCCACCAAACCTGTGAAGCCCATAAACGCCAAAGACATAATGCCCGCGCTGATCATGGCAATAGCGGCGCCCTTAAAAGGTGTGGGAACATCAGCCACTGCGATGCGCTCCCGCATGGCTGCAAATAACACCAGCACCAAAGAAAAACCAATAGCAGCGCCAAAACCATACAAAATAGATTCGGTAAATCCGTTGGCCTTTTTGATATTCAAAAGGGCCACACCCAACACGGCGCAGTTGGTCGTGATTAATGGTAGAAAAATACCCAAAACTTTATGTAATAGTGGGCTGGTTTTGTGCACCACCATTTCAGTGAACTGCACGACAAACGCGATCACCAAAATAAAACTAATGGTTTGTAAAAATTCTAAATTGAAGGGGACCAATAAATAAGTATAGGTAAGGTAGCTACATAAGGATGCAAGAGTCAGTACAAAGGTGGTCGCCAAAGACATGCCCATAGCTGTTTCTAGGCGAGAAGATACACCCATAAATGGACATAAACCAAGGAACTGAACCAACACAAAGTTATTCACTAGCACCGTGCTAACTAGGATGAGTAAATAGTCTACCATTTTGTCTATAAATCCTTATTACCATAAACATAGCGACAACCGCAGGGGAGCGCTTGAGCTTGATAAAATTTGATTAAATCAGTCATGTATAAGTGTAACTCAAAAAGCATTCTAAAACGCTATATGAGACGCTTCAATTTAAAGGATTGTATATTCCATTTGAATATAAGTAAATGAGTTTTTAGTATTTTATGTTATAAGAATGTTACGCTAGTATAAGCAGGATACAGACCAGAAGTTCGCTTAGGAAGACATCATGTACGCCTACAACCAATTTGACCAAACCCTTGTTGATCAACGTGTGGAACAATACCGCGATCAAACTAGAAGGTATTTAGCAGGACAGATACCTGAAGACGAATTTCGTATTTTACGCCTTATGAATGGGCTCTACATTCAACGCCATGCCCCCATGCTGCGTGTTGCCGTGCCTTATGGGTTGATGAAAAGCGAACAACTACGTGCACTAGCCCAAATTTCTCGCACTTATGATAAAGGCTATGGCCATTTTACTACCCGCCAAAACATGCAGTTTAATTGGCCTACATTAGAGTCTGTACCAGACATTCTAGCAGATTTAGCTAAAGTTCAAATGCATGCCATACAAACCAGTGGTGCGTGTATACGTAATACCACCACAGATCCCTTTGCAGGCGCAACGGCAGATGAAATAGAAGACACGCGTCCATGGTGTGAAATCATCCGCCAGTGGAGCACATTACATCCAGAATTTGCCTATTTGCCCCGTAAGTTTAAAATTGCTGTGTCTGGCTCAGACAGTGATCGTGCTGCCTCTCAGGTGCACGACATCGGTTTGCACTTATATCGCAATGAAGCTGGAAACATGGGTTTTGAAGTGATTGTAGGTGGCGGCCTTGGGCGCACACCAGTGATTGGTAAAACGGTACGTAAGTTTTTAGAGCCACAAGAGTTGCTGTCTTATTTAGATGCAGTGCTTAGGGTTTATAACCTTAATGGCCGCCGTGATAATAAGTACAAGGCGCGTATCAAAATTTTAGTAAATGCCCTGGGTATTGAAGCCTTCACAAAAATGGTGGAGCAAGAGTGGCAGTTTACCAAGGGTAAAGAATTACGCCTACCGCAGGCAGAAATAGAGCGCGTGAAGGGTTTTTTTAAAGCGCCTGATTATTTGCCGGTAGCACATGCTCAAAGTAGCCTAGAAACAGAGTTTTTAGCACATCCTGCCTTTGCCACATGGTACCAGCAGAACACCCGCGACCATAAGCAGCCAGGCTATCGTATTGTGGTTGTCAGCCTGAAAAACCAGTTACAAGCGCCAGGGGACATAAGTCACCAGCAAATGGATGGTATTGCAGCCTTAGCAGACGAGTTTAGCTTTGGCGAAATACGCTCAACACATGATCAAAACTTAGTGCTCGCAGATATCGCGCAGCGAGACCTTTTTAACCTTTGGTTAAAATTAATCGACTTAGGTATGGGACGCGCCAATATTGGTACTCTTACCGATATGATCAATTGCCCAGGCTTAGATTTTTGTAGTTTAGCCAATGCAGAAACCCTCATCTTGTCGCGTCAAATTAATGAAACCTTTGATGATATGGATTATCAGTATGGCCTAGGCGAAATTCAGCTGAAAATATCTGGTTGCATCAACGCCTGTGGACATCATCACGTCGGTCACATTGGTATATTAGGTGTGGAAAAGGGTGGCAAACAAGTGTATCAATTTACCCTAGGGGGTAGTGCTTCTAATGACGCAAGTTTAGGTAAAACCTTAGGCCGCTCTATAGACCAAGACCAAGTGGTGGCGGTGATAGGGCAGATATTAGATGTCTATGTGCAACAACGCACACCCCATGAAACTTTTTTACAAACAGTGCGCCGTATAGGCTTTGCACCATTTAAGGAGCGTGTTTATGGCACTCATCAAAGATCAGCAGCTTAGTCTAAGCCATGCACCAACACCTGCAACTGGACTTACAGATTGGCTAGATGATGATTTAGTGACAAGCGCATCTGTATTAACCAATGGCGCAGATGATGTAGCCAGCTTGTTAGCCAGTGCCAGTAAGCTTGATCTGATCGCCATTGAATTTGATACCTTTGCCGATGGCCGTGGGTTCAGCATGGCGCGCCTTTTACGCCGAAAAGGCTATAAAGGTGAGATTCGGGCGGTGGGTGATGTTGCCATGGATCGTATTGAATTTATGCAGCGCGTAGGCTTTAACGCCTTTGAGCTGCGTGATGATCAAGATGTCAATGAAGCGCTTACTAAATTGAGTGAAATAAGCGTGCATTTTCAACCTAGCGCAGATGGCAAAGGCCCAGCCTATATGATTTAGGCTTAATCTAAGCTTGGCGTATGGCTCTTAAGGTGTAATCTTTTTGTTAAAGGTTTTTCGCCTTGAATAGAGATCTGCACACATCCCACCTTTTATATTAGTTTTTATGGCTTGAAATCGTATCGACTGTCAGGCCATTTTTTGTTGTTTATCCTCTCTTGTAATGTTATTTTGTTATGAGTTTTTAGATGGTTGCTTTTTAGTATAAGGGCCTTAGTAAATATATAGAGAATGGATTCGTGAACACAATACTCAATTCCCCACCGTTTCTTTGCAGTCTGCTTGGTCTTGGATGCTTACTGCTACCCACGCAGGTGGTAGCCAATGACCAAACCCCTTTGCATGTGCCGTCTACCCCAGAGGCTTGTTTTAATATTGCCGCCATCGAATACGTAACACCCAGTGGCGATCTGGCTATTCCTTCTTGGCAGCGCTATGCGCAAACGTTGCCTATTTCTTTACCTGCTTGCTTATTGGCCAAAGACATCAACGCGTTACTGCCGGTAGCAACCGCTCAAATGGTGGATGATGGGTGGGTCACTGCTCGCTTTGGCATAGCCAATCAAGACCTAAGTACAGGCACCTTAAAGCTGACGCTTGTGGTCGGTGTTTTTGACGAGGTCATAGTGCCAGAGGCTTTGCCTACAAAACGTTGGCGGCCTAGTTTAGCCCTTAAAAGACAAGCCCCCATTAACCTTCGTGACATAGAGCAAGCGGTAGAACAGCTTAATCGCTTACCTAGTCAAAAAGCAGACATACAAGTGGCGCCTAGCCCCAAGCAAGGCATGTCAAACCTGGTGTTAGACATGCAAGACCAAGGCTCGTTGGTGCGTGGCACTGTGGGCCATAGTTATAATAAATCCAACACCACCACGGCGACACTAGCGTGGGACAGGCCTTTAGGAAGCACAGATCAACTTAACCTTAGTTTGGCCTATGAAACATTAGACAGTTTGCAAAATTACACCCTTAATGCCAACTGGTCAGTAGGCTTTGGTTACAACACGCTTAACTTATCCAGCCGCAATAAACGCAGCAGTAGAACCATTGTAGGTGCGGTAGAAACCTTTGCATCTCAAACCCAAAGCGACGGTTGGCAGCTGGATTACACAAGACGTTTGTATCGAAACAATGACACCTTAATAGACCTTGTGATGTCTTTTGTAAGAGATTCAGACCAATCCTACATTGATGGAACAGAAATTGATGTACAAGCCCGTGATCAAGGCTGGGGTCAGGCAGTGCTGAGATTGTCCACCTCATCCTCTAGCGCAAGCTGGGTCATCGCTGCAACACAACAAAGAGGAATGCCCAATTGGTGGGGTGACGATGACCCACAAAATCTCCCAGCAGGTCGCCCGACCCATCGTTACGAATTAATAAAATTGGATGTGTCCAGAACACAAGATTGGCAAGTGGGTAAAGAGAGCCGACTTGTTTTGAACAGCACCTATTCTGGTCAGCATAGTCATCATGATTTACATAGTGCCAATCTATTTAGCATTGGTGGACGGGGCAGTGTTCGAGGTTTCAAATCCTCGTTAAGTGCAGAAAGTGGTTGGTTTTTACGTAATAAAATCAGCCATATTACTCAAAAAGATTACACATTTGAGCCCTACATCGCGTTTGATATGGGCGAAGTGACAGGCCCAAGTGCTCAATACTTGGAAGGCACTCAATTGGTCGGTTGGGCCTTGGGGCAAAAAATCACTTACCGAGCGTTCAATATTGAAATGGAGCTAGGTTTACCTAAATATGGCCCTAATGCATTGATTGCACAGGCAGAACCTACAGTTTATATCGCAGCGACAGGGAGTTTCTAATGTTAATACAAATCCGTAAGATTGTTTCGCGCTCGGTATTTACGCCAGCCTTCATCACGTGGTTGGTGTGCTCGTTTATTTCTCAAACGGCGTTAGCCGGTCAAATATTGGTGGATAAAAGTGTAGCAGGGGTAAAACCCATGGTGCTCACCGCTCCTAACGGCGTGCCGTTAGTGAATATCGCCACAGCGGATGCAAATGGCGTGTCTAAAAACCAGTACACCCAATTTGATGTAAACAGTGAGGGGGTGATTCTTAATAATAGTCTCAATCCAGTCAACACCACCTTAGGCGGCTATGTGCCAGGCAATAGTCAGTTAGGCGACTATTCTGCACGAATTATTCTCAACCAAGTGAATGGCTCGTCAGTTTCATCACTGAATGGTTATTTGGAAGTGGCCGGTCAAAATGCGCAAGTGATCGTGGCTAATGAAAACGGTATTACCTGCAATGGGTGTGGGTTTATCAACACCAGTGCTGGCACCCTTACGACAGGGCAAGTCCATACCGGTGTGGGTGGTGTTTCTAACTATCAAGTGCAGCAGGGCTTGTTACAAATTAATGGCACAGGGCTAAACGCCAGTAACACACCTGAATTAACCCTAATGGGGCGGCACATTAAAGTAGACGCACCGATACATGCCCAAGCACTCAATCTAGTGGCAGGTGTAAACGAAGTGGCAGCCAATAATAGCGCCACGCAAATTAATAGCCATATTCCCGCTTCAAGTAATACAGCGATAGACACCGGCGCTTTGGGTGGCATGTATGCCAACCGTATTCACTTGGTCAGCACAGAAGCAGGCTTGGGGGTTAATGTTGCAGGCACTGTGTTAGCGCAAGCAGGCACACTCACCCTAGACAGCCAAGGCAAACTCACAGTATCTGCACTAGTGCAGGCCGATACACAGCTTAGCGCATCAGCCAATGAAGGGGTCACGTTACTCAGCAGTGGCCAACTTGAAGCCAAAGAGTCCGTTGCAATCAACACTCAAGAAACCGCAGAAATAGCCGGATCTATTACCGGTTTAACAACCGTAAATATGAATGGTCAATCCATTAAAGTAAGCACAACGGGCGACATTAGCGCCCAAGGCAAGCTGTCTGTGGATGCAGACGAGTTAGTAACGTTGGAAGGCGCTCTGGCAAGCCAATCCGACATTGCAGTATCTGCTGCGGATGTCGTAGCCTCTGGCAAGATCGCTGCAAAAAGCGACCTAAGCGTTATGGTTGGTGAGTCTATAGACGCGACCTCAGGGCATCAGCTCATGGCAGGGGGCAATCTACGCCTGAGTGCCAATACGGTCGTTTTGGGGAATGGGCGTGTGGAAGCGTCTGAACAAGCCCATGTGCAAGCCAACACCTCCACCATACTCAACCAGCAGGTGTTATTAGGTCAGCAAGTGACCTTAGAAAACCACACTGCAGGGAAAATCGACACCACCACGCTCAACAATGCTTATATTGGGGCAACACAGGGTTTAACCCTACAAACCAAAGCCTTAGTGATAAACCAGGGTCAAAAGCAAAGCAGCACAGGCAACAACGTATATAGTGTCGTGAGTGATGGAGACACTCAGTTGGTGGTGGATAGCTTACACGATAATGGCAGTCAAATTTACAGTCATGGTGCGCTGGATATCACCGCCGAGCAAACCATTAGCTCATCTGGCACATGGGTTGCTGGCAATGCCGCTGATAATGCCAGTAACATCACGCTCACCAGCGGTGGCAACACCCAGCTAAGTGAAGCCACCCTAGATGCCAGCGGCAACGTGACCTTCAATACCCAAGGCTTAAGCGCCACCCAAAGCCGCCTACAAGCAAAAAACACCCTCGCCCTGAACGTACAAGGCACCAGTGCCACCCAAGCGGCAGACCTAAGCCAAAGCACATTAGTGGCCAATGACATCAGCCTGACAGCAGACCATCTAAACGCCGATGCCACCCAAGCCAGTGCCGTGAATAACATCGACCTAGGCACCACGCGTGTACAAAACCTAGGCCAATGGGTGGCCGGTAATGATTTAAGCCTTACCGCGAACGATGACCTTACACTCAATAGTGACGAGCACCTCAAAGCAGGGCAGGCTTTAAGCGTGCAGGCTAACACGCACAACCTCACTAACGCAGGTGTCTTACAAGGCACCAGCATCGAAGCCAGCGCCCATACCCTCACCAATACGGGTGAAATCGCCGCCACCACCTTAAACGCCGCCCACCAAAGCGCAGCAGATCGAAGCCTTGACCAACCCATACACACGCTGGTTAACCAAGGCAAAGTGCTAGTCACCCATCTAGACCTAGCTTTAGACACCTTCACCAACCAAGGCGGTATCACACAAGGTGATGATGTTCGGTTGAGCACCCGTATGCTCACCAACCAAGACCGCACCGGCACCGATGGCACCATACATCAAGGGATCATACAGGCCAAAGGTGGCGTATCCGCCAGTGACGCTGCCCAAGGAGCGTTATCACTCACCGCCACAGATCAGCTCACCCATCAAGACACCGCCACCTTAGAAGCCACAGGCAATCTAGCCTTAAACGGCGGTACGCTTATTCTAAACAGCCGCGTGAACAGTGATCAAAATGTCACGGTCACAGGCACCAATATCAGTGTGGGTGACAAACTTCTGGCAGGGATCATTGCCACCCCACAAGCCGATGGCAGTGTCACCACCACTTACAACGACCAAGCCAAGCTTACGATAAACGCCAGTGATCAGCTCACCCTCAATGCCAATAGTCAAATAGACAGTGCAGGGGCGCTAAACCTATCCGCCAAAAACATCACGGGTACCAACACCACATTGAACAGTAAAGGTGACAGCCACCTACAAGTGGATGAACAGCTCACACTCAACAATAGCCAACTGAACAGTCAAAACCTCACCATTCACGGCAAGCTAGACACTAGCCAAAATGCCACCCGAGTGGGAGATGTCACCTTAACCGACACCAACGTGCAAACCCGTGGCAATCTAAGCTTAGTAGCAGGGCAACTGAGCGTGACACAAAACCAACTCAAAGACGCCGATGGCAACACTCACTATGGCATCACCACCAATGGCACTAGTGATGTTCAGCTAAGCCGCTTAGCCCTAGAAAACGCAGGTATTTCAGGCCAAGGCACCACCCAAGTGAACACCACAGGTGTGGCGAATATCAATAACAGCGCGTGGGTAGTGGGCACTGCCAGCACCGCAGACACGACAGGCACCACAAGCAGCCTAACCCTCACCAGTGGTGGCACCACCACAGTGGATAACACCACGTTAGATGCCAGTGAAAACCTCACCCTAAATAGCCAAGGTTTAAGCCTGACTCAAAGCCGCGTGCAAGCCCAAGGCACCCTAGCTATTAGCGCCCAAGACACCAGTGCCACCCAAGCCGCAGACCTAAGCCAAAGCACCTTAGTGGCCAATGACATCAGCCTGACAGCAGACCATCTAAACGCCGATGCCACCCAAGCCAGTGCCGTGAATAACATCGACCTAGGCACCACGCGTGTACAAAACCTAGGCCAATGGGTGGCCGGTAATGATTTAAGTCTCACCACTACCGATGACCTAACCCTTCACAGTGATGAGCACCTTAAAGCAGGGCAGGCTTTAAGCGTGC
>JAIBDW010000148.1 GCA_024686035.1 Oceanospirillaceae bacterium | reverse complement strand
GAATGATCTTTTTCTGCGTTTAAATGGTTTTCGCCATTAAAGCCGTAACGTACATCTCTTAAGCCAACAGCGCCGGCCATGTCTTGTAATTCACAGTCACCATTTGCTGGGCAAGTTAAGCAATCTAACGGGTGATCAGAAATGTAAAGCTCCATCACATTGCGACGCAATTTACCTAATTTGTCGTTTTGGGTAGTTACTTGCATGCCTTCGCTAACAGGTGTGGTACATGAAGCTGGGTATCCGCGACGCCCTTCAATTTCTACCGCACATAAACGACAAGAGCCAAATGGCTCTAGGCTGTCTGTTGCGCATAACTTTGGAATGTTGATATCGTGCAGTGAAGCTGCACGCATGACAGAGGTGCCTTCAGGGACACTGATAGATACACCGTCAATTTCAACGCTAACCATGGTTTCAGAGAGTATGGCAGGTGTGCCTAAATCTTTACTTGGATCGAAATATTCTAACATATTATTGCCCCTTCGCTGGCGTCTGCTCGCTTAATTGCGCTTGATAGGCTTTCATTGCACTTTGTACAGGGAAAGGTGTCATGCCGCCCATGGCGCACAGTGACATATCTATCATGGTTTCGCATAGATCATCGAGCAGCTCTAGATTGGCAGCTACGTTCTCACCATCGCGAATCTTACTTATTACTTCCGTACCACGTACCGAACCGATGCGACACGGTGTGCACTTACCACATGACTCTTCTACACAGAACTCCATGGAAAAACTCGCTTGCTCAGCTAAATCAACCGTATCGTCAAATACTACGATGCCACCATGGCCTAAAACTGCCCCAATGGCTGCAAATGATTCATACTCTAAAGGCGTATCCCATTGCTCTGGCGTTAAGTAAGCGCCTAAAGGTCCACCAACTTGAATGCTGTGCATTGCACGACCAGTAAATGTGCCCTGTGCAAAGTCATCTAATAAATCTTTGAGTGTTGTTCCAAACGCAAGTTCAACTAATCCACCGCGATTAACGTTACCGGCAATTTGAAATGGCAGTGTGCCTTTTGATCTACCCATGCCGTAATTGGCGTAAACAGCTGCACCATCGGCTAATATGTGTGGTATAGCGCCAAAAGAAAGCACGTTGTTAACGACCGTTGGTTGTCCAAATAGACCTTCAATAGCAGGCAGTGGCGGTTTGGCTCTGACCAACCCACGTTTACCTTCTAAACTTTCTAGTAATGAGGTTTCTTCACCGCAGATATAAGCACCGGCGCCTAAGCGTACTTCTAGGTGGAATGCCTTGTCTGATCCGCAAATCGCATCGCCTAAAAAGCCTTTAGCGTATGCTTCAGTGATTGCTTCATTGAGAATGATATGTGCTTGTGGGTACTCTGAGCGTAAATAGATGAAGCCTTGTGTAGCACCGACAGCAAGACCTGCGATAGTCATTCCCTCAATTAAAGAAAAAGGGTCTGCTTCCATCAATAGTCTGTCTGCAAAGGTGCCTGAATCACCTTCATCGGCATTACATACGATGTATTTCTGCTGTGGTGGGCAGTTTAAAACTGTTTGCCACTTAATGCCGGTAGGGAAGGCGGCGCCGCCACGTCCACGCAGTCCTGATTCACTTACCTCATCCACAATAGCCTGTGCATTTAATTGCATTGCTTTTGCTAGACCTTTGAAACCGTCATGAGCAATGTAGTCATCAATGTTGACAGGGTCGATAACACCGGCACGGGCAAAACTTAAGCGCTGTTGCTTTTTAAGGTATGGGATTTCTTCAGTAAGGCCTAAATACAGTGGGTGCTGTTGCGCGCTTTGATTGTCAAAGTCCACGTTTGCAAAGTCAACAGCAAACAAGCTATCAACATCTTCTGGCTTAACAGGTCCGAAAGCAATTCTGCCTTTATTGGTTTGCACTTCAACTAAAGGCTCGAGCCAGAACATACCTCTAGAGCCGTTGCGGACTAATTTGATTGACGCTTGATTTTGGTCAGCAGTTTGACTAATAGCGTTAGCCACTTGTTCGCCGTCTAATGACAGTGTTGTAGTATCTCTTGGAACGTATATTGTACTTGTCATAATGCTACCTTATTGAATTTGTAGTGTTGAAGTGCTTAGAGCATCAACTACACGGTCAAATTTTGTTGCGTCAACTTGGCCTATAATTTCATCACCTACGCGGATGTTAGGGCCGCAAGCGCAGTTTCCAAGGCAATACACAGGGTCTAAGGTTACGTTTCTATCGCTAGT
>JAIBDW010000008.1 GCA_024686035.1 Oceanospirillaceae bacterium | reverse complement strand
GGTTTAGCTATTTTAGAAGCGGCCATTAGCGACATCATTAACGCCACATAATAGACAGGCCCCCAACAATCCATGACTGACTTTACTGTAAACAATGCATTAGAAGCGCAAACCTTAGCATGGATTGCCACCCAGCAAAGCGTTATGGTGCAAGACTTATGGACCTTGGCCAGCATCAATTCGGGCAGTTACAATGTAGCAGGTTTGAACACAGTAGCTGAAACTTTAGCTATATGGAGCAAAAAACTAGACTGTAAACTAGAATACATCCCCATGCCGCCCCATGAAGTGGTGGATGATTTTGGTAATCGTAACCAAAAGCCCTTAGGTCAGGCGCTGCGGTTATTTAAGCGCCCACAAGCACCTACACAGGTGTTTTTGTGTGCGCATATGGACACTGTTTTCCCGATTGATCATCCATTCCAAACCATTACACAGCTAGATGATGACACGATCAATGGCCCAGGTGTAGCCGATCTTAAAGGCGGTATTGTGGTGATGCTTAAAGCCCTAGAGGCCTTTGAGCGTAGCCCACTAAAAGACAAATTAGGCTGGGAAATTTTATTCACCCCCGATGAAGAAATCGGTTCGCCAAGCTCTAGTGTTTTGTTTAGCAATATTGCTAAACGCCATCACTTGGGTTTAATTTACGAACCTTCCTTTGCAGATGGCAATCTAGCAGGCGCACGAAAAGGTAGTGGTAACTTCGCAGTGGTTGCCAAAGGCAAGGCTGCCCATGCCGGCAGAGAACACCACCTTGGCCGCAATGCCATACGTCACATGGCAGATTTCACCAGCGCCTTAGATAGCCTTAACGGCCAACAACAAGGCATCACCATCAACCCAGGTTTTATACAAGGCGGGGGGGCTGTTAATATAGTGCCTGACACCTGCACCATGCGCTTCAATATCCGCATAGAACATAGCGAGCAACAAGCATGGTGTGAAGCACAAATCGCCAGCATCTTGACCACCATTAATGCCACTGATGGCATCACAATGGAGCTACATGGTGGCTTTGGTCGTGCGCCCAAAGTACTAAGTCCTGCCAATGAAACCCTTTGTGAATTGGTGCAATCTTGTGGCAAAAGCTTAGGCTTAGCCTTAGATTTTTTGCCTACTGGCGGTTGTTGCGATGGCAATAACCTAGCTGCTGCAGGCTTACCCAACATTGATACCTTGGGAGTACAAGGGGGTAAAATCCACAGTAGCGATGAATACATGGTGTTATCAAGCCTCACCACTCGCTCGCAATTAAGTGCCTTAGTTTTGTTACGCTTAGCCCAAAGCAATGATTTGTCATGGCTTGCCCGAGAAGAGATGGAGTCTGTGTCATGTTAATCGTAAGACCGATCAAAAAAGATGACACCAACGCCTTGAATAAGTTTGCAGCCGCCGCGGGCGTAGGTCACACCAACCTACCCAACAACGCTGTCCAACTTGCTCAAAAAATAAATCACAGCGAGCTGTCTTTTGCCGCAAGCGTAGACCAGGCCGGTGAAGAGGGTTACACCTTTGTCATGGAAGATCACCTAACCCAAAAATTAGTAGGCACCTGCACCGCAGATGCTACCGTAGGGTTAAGTACACCTTACTATACCTACCGCATAGATCAAGTGACTCACAGCTCTAATGATTTAGAAATTAACAACCGCGTGCCGGCTTTGCACATGTCATATGATTACACGGGTGCTTCACGCCTAAGTTCATTTTATATCGAGCCAGAATACCGCTGTGATTTTTATGACCAACTTCTTTCTAAATCTCGCTTGCTGTTTATGAGCTGTTTTCCAGAGCGTTTTTCAGCCACTACCATCGCTGAAATAAAAGGTGTGATTGACGAAAGTGGCATTTCTCCCTTTTGGGAAGGTGTAGGTCGGCATTTTTTTACCATGGATTTTGCCAAGGCAGATTTGCTCACCACCACTAGCAATAAACACTTTATCGCCAGCCTAATGCCGCGTTACCCGCTGTATGTACCTTTGTTAAATGAGCAGGCTCAAAGCGTGATTGGCCAGCACCATGATGAAGCCGAGGACATTGTCAATATTTTAGAACACGAAGGTATGCACCTAGAAGGCCATGTCGATATTTTTGATGCAGGGCCTATACTGGAAGCGCGTACTCGTCTCATTCGCACCATACGCCACGCAGAGCAAGTCGTAGCCGTCATGGGCGATGAAGTGTTGCAGGGCAAACGGGTGCTGGTTTGCAATCATAGCTGTGTTGATTTTCGGTGCATTTTGGCCCGTAAGCAAGGTGACTCATTAGTGTTAAGCAAAGCCCAACTTGAGGGGTTACAAGTGGCCGCTGGCAACACCCTTACCTACTGTCACCTGTAAACAATTAACTATTTTATAAACCTTTAACCAAAAAGTCTCGCCAGCTAAATCCAGAAGTGAAAATGCAAAAGAATGTGCGTGTCTATACCGATACTATTGCTCCATAAGATAGTGCACATAGTCCTTCTGGAACACACCCATGATGATCATCCGCCCTTTAATGGCAAGTGATGCCGATGCCTTACTAAATTTGGCTCATAAAGCAGGGGTAGGCTTTACTTCCTTGCCAGCCGAGCCTCATTATATTTCCAATAAAATTGCAGCGTCCCGGGCAGCCTTCAATGCTGAGGTAGACCTGACAGCAGAGCAAAGCTATGTGTTTGTAATGGAAGATACCCATACCAATACAGTCGTGGGTATTTGTGGCATTGAGTCTTCTATTGGCCTATCTAGCCCTTGGTATAGCTACCGCATTGGCACTTTAGTGCATTCAAGCCGTGAGCTTAAGGTACACAACTCTTTTCCTACTTTATATTTAAGCAATGACCAAAGCGCATGCGCAGAAGTGTGTACATTATTTTTAGACCCCCATTATCGCCATAGTAAAAATGGCCAACTCCTGTCAAAGAGTCGGTTTCTTTTCTTAGCTGAGTTTGCACATCGTTTTGAAACTAAAATCATTGCTGAAATGCGTGGCGTTTCAGATGAAAACGGTCAATCTCCTTTTTGGGATGGCTTAGGCGCTCACTTTTTTGATATGCCATTTGCAGATGCAGATCACCTCACAGGACTAGGCAAAAAAGAGTTTATTGCACAATTAATGCCCCGCCACCCTTTGTATATTAATTTATTGCCAAAGACAGCCCGCGACGTGATCGGTGAAGTGCATAACAGCACCTTGCCTGCGCGAAAAATGCTAGAAGATGAAGGATTTCGTTACCAAGGTTATGTGGACATTTTTGATGCTGGGCCCACCTTAGAAACTCAAGTAAAGGACATTCGAGCCGTACGAGAGAGCAAAAATTACACCGTACAAATCAAAGACAACCTACCTAAAAGCGAAACCCTTTACCTCATTAGTAATACTCTTTTGGGTGATTATCGGTGCACTATGGTTTATACAAATGTACCAGAGTCTGGCCCACTGTGGATTAGTAGTGAATTAGCCAACAACCTCCACGTCACTAACCTAGACACTGTTCGGGCAGTGCCTTTGTTTTCTAAACGCGCCTAAGCACAAGGAATCATTATGACCCATTTAATTAATAACCAATGGTTAGCAGGCAATGGCCCATTTTTTTGTTCTATTAATCCCGCTAATAACAATGTACTTTGGCAAGGCCAAGAGGCTAACAGCCAACAAGTGGACGACGCCATTATAGCTGCTCGCGAAGCTTTTCCTGCTTGGGCCTTAACGCCCTATGAAAATCGCCTGGCCGTAGTCAAAGCCTTTCAAGCTCAATTGCAAGAAAAGGCTGAACTCATAGCACTTGCTATCGCTCAAGAAACAGGCAAGCCCTTATGGGAAACACGGACTGAAGCGGTTGCAATGGTGGGGAAAATTGACTTATCTGCACAAGCCTATGAGCAACGCACAGGAGTCGCGAGCAAACCCGCACCCCCAGGCACAAAAGCGTGGTTGCGCCACCGACCCCATGGGGTAGTAGCGGTATTTGGCCCCTATAATTTTCCAGGCCATTTACCCAATGGGCATATTGTTCCCGCCCTTTTAGCAGGCAATACTGTCGTGTTCAAGCCCAGCGAGCAAACGCCTATGGTGGCAGAGCTGACCATAAAGTGTTGGTTAGATGCAGGCCTTCCATCGGGGGTACTCAACCTAGTGCAAGGTGCTCGTGACACAGGCATTGCATTGGCCAACCACAAAGGTATTGATGGTTTATTTTTCACAGGTAGCTCTAGCACTGGTGTTTTATTGCATGAGCAATACGCCGGCCGCCCAGATAAAATTTTAGCGTTAGAGATGGGCGGGAATAACCCTCTTATTGTAAGCCAAGTGAGTAATCCACGAGCGGCGGTGCATGAAATCATTCAATCTGCTTATATTTCAGCCGGTCAACGCTGTACCTGTGCTCGTCGTTTATATGTGCCTAAAGGTGAGCAAGGTGATCACTTAATAGACCTTTTGGTTAGCGCCGTTGGTAAAATCAGGGTGGGCTTTTACGATGATGAGCCTGCACCATTTATGGGCTGCGTTATTTCATCTGCGGCAGCCAAGCAATTATTGACTGTACAGCAAGAGTTGATCAACAAAGGTGCTAAAGCTTTAGTGACTATGTCGCTGCTGGTGAAAGATACAGCACTGCTGAGCCCAGCCTTGTTAGATGTCACTCACGTGACCCAATTGCCCGATGAAGAGTATTTTGGCCCATTGCTCACTCTGGTGCGCTATGATGATTTTGACCAAGCCATCCACATGGCAAACGATACAAGCTTTGGTTTGTCTGCAGGCTTATTAAGTGATTCTCGCAAAGAATATGACTATTTTTTACCTCGCATCCGGGCAGGCATCGTCAACTGGAATAAACAGATTACAGGCGCAAGTGGTGCCTCACCATTTGGTGGTGTGGGGGCCAGCGGCAACCATCGTGCAAGTGCTTTTTATGCGGCTGATTATTGTGCTTATCCAGTGGCGTCTATCGAAGCAGATACCCTGGCTATGCCAGCACAATTATGCCCAGGTTTAGATCTTTAAGAGGCAAAAATGAACTCATTTATACCCACTTATGAAGCTAATTTTGATGGCCTAGTAGGGCCCACCCATAACTACGGTGGATTGTCTCACGGCAACATCGCCTCCCAGAGTAACTGCGCACGCTCATCCAACCCTAAGCAAGCCGCCCAGCAAGGCCTGCAAAAGATGAAAGCGCTGCACGACATGGGCATGAACCAAGGTGTATTGGCACCACATGCTCGTCCAGATTTGCATACTTTGCGACGCCTTGGGTTTACTGGAACCGACAGCCAAGTGATTCAACACGCTGCAAAAGTAAGCCCTGCACTGCTGGCCTCTTGTTACTCTGCCTCTAGCATGTGGTCAGCCAACGCTGCCACAGTGTCAGCCAGTGCTGATTGCAAGGATGGGCGTGTGCACTTTACCCCGGCAAACTTAGTGAACCGCTTTCACCGCTCTATTGAACACGACACCACAGGACGCATTTTACAGGCCACCTTTAACGATGATAATGTGTTTGCTCACCATAAAGCACTGCCCTGTTCTGATCACTTTGGCGACGAAGGCGCGGCTAACCACACCCGTTTTTGCCAAGATTATGGCAAGCCTGGCGTCGAGCTGTTTGTTTATGGCCAGCAAGCCTTCAATGCACAGGCGCCAAAACCTGATAAATACCCTGCACGGCAAAGCTTGGAAGCCTCTCAAGCCGTGGCACGTTTGCATGGTTTAACAGCTCAGCACACGGTGTTTGCTCAGCAAAACCCAAAGGTGATCGACGCTGGTGTATTTCACAATGATGTGATCGCTGTGGGCAATGGTAATGTGTCTTTTTACCACCAACAGGCCTTTCTAAATACCCAAGCAGTAAACCATAGCTTACAACAAGCCATGGCAAGTCTTGGCCATGATCCAATACAGTTTATTGAAGTACCCACTGCCCAAGTGTCTGTTGAAGATGCTGTTAATAGTTACTTATTCAACAGCCAGTTATTAAATCTTACGCACCTACAAAGTGGCAAAATGGGCCTAATTGTGCCGCAAGAATGCCGCGAAAATAGCAATGTGAGCGCCTATTTAGATGAGCTTGTTGCAGGTGCCAGCGCCATAGAGGAAGTATTTGCATTTGACCTTAAACAAAGCATGAGCAATGGCGGTGGCCCTGCTTGCTTGCGCCTTCGCGTGGTGCTTAATGCGACGGAGCAAGCCGCGGTAAATCCTGCATGTATGATGAGTCAAACCTTGTTTGATCGTTTAATGGCCTGGACAGAAAAGCACTATCGAGATTCGCTGTGTGAACAAGATTTGGCAGACCCACAGCTACTTATAGAGAGCCATAGCGCCTTAGATGAATTAACCCAAATTTTGAATTTAGGCAGCGTTTACCCGTTTCAGCACTCATTCCAAACCAGCTTTAAGATGACTTAGCTACTTATCAACCCATAAAATACTTGGCCTGCTTTTTTACTGCGATACAGTGTCCATCCTTGGGGTAATATTAACTCTGAAAGAGGGGTTGCTTGTTCCACATATATCATCGCTTTAGGTGCTAAACATTGGGCTTCACATAAGGCGTTAAGGGTATCTTGCATGAGTGATAAAGCAAAAGGTGGGTCTAACAGGACAAGATTGTAGCGTTTGTTTTGTATCGATGTTGCGGCGTTGGCCTTGTATTGCCTCAACCAATCAAAACTACTCATTTGGGCTACCTTTGCGATTTGGCCCTCTTGTGTGGGCAATCCTTGTAAGTTGTCATTAAGTGCATTGTAAGCAATCGCTGATAGTTCAACAAAATCAACTTGGCTAGCGCCACGAGACAGGGCCTCTAATCCCAATGCGCCGGTACCCGCATACAAATCTAAACAGGTCGCTCCAGCAATTTCCTTAGACAGCCAGTTAAATAAAGTTTCTCTCACCCTGTCTTGGGTGGGCCGAAGGCCTGCCACTGTAGCAAATGGAATTTTCCGACCACGCCACTCACCAGCAATAATACGTAAACTTTGTCGACCTGCTTGGCCAATAGCAACTACATTGCCTGATTTAGCTGTACTAAGACGATTGTTAGAAGAAGAGCGAAGGCGGTTTGAAGTGGGTTTACGGGCCATAAATGTACCTAAGGGGAAATACTTTGAATCTGTTAGAGTGTCTATTCTAAGGTAATCGCTCCACAAAAGAAGCATACCTAAGTAAAAGCTATGCTAAAATTTAACTTATTAGTTTGCATACACTGAGACACCCCAAACATCATGGCCCTGTTCAACTTATTTGGCAAAAACAAAAACCCTGCACAAACGGCAGATACACCTCTAGCAGAGCAAGAAGTGGGGGTTTTACAAGAGGCATTGGCGTCTGAAAAGCTCAATGATGTTCCAGCAACACTTGATGCCAAAGAGGTCTCCCCTGCCCTTGAGCTTGAAATTCACCAACATAGTTTGCCTAAAAAGAGCTTTTTTGGACGTATAAAAAGTGGCCTAAGTCGCACTCGCAGTCACTTAGGTGATGGCCTTTCAAACCTATTCTTAGGCGCAAAACAAATTGATGATGATTTGTTTGAAGAGATTGAAACTCAATTGTTGGTAGCTGATGTGGGCATTGAGGCCACTGCTAGCCTCCTAGAAAAGTTAAGAGCAGGTGCAGCACGCAAAGATTTGCAAGACCCAGCAGCACTCTACAAAGCACTAAAAGATGAATTGGGTGCACTATTAAAAAACAGCCAACACCCCCTCATCATTCCACAGCAAGACGCTCCCTTCGTTATTCTTATGGTGGGCGTCAATGGCGCAGGTAAAACCACTACCATTGGTAAATTGAGCAAACGTTTCCAAAGCCAAGGAAAATCAGTGTTGCTAGCAGCTGGTGATACTTTTCGTGCCGCAGCGGTTGAGCAATTACAAGAATGGGGAAAGCGCAATGATGTGCCGGTTGTAGCCCAACACACTGGGGCTGACAGTGCATCTGTCATTTTTGATGCTGTGCAATCTGCAAAAGCCAAAGGTATTGATATCGTGATCGCTGATACAGCTGGCCGCTTGCAAAACAAGTCTCATTTGATGGATGAATTGAGCAAAATTGTTCGGGTAATGCAAAAACTTGATGCCCATGCACCCCATGAAGTCATGTTAGTGCTTGATGCCGCTACTGGTCAAAATGCCTTAAGCCAAGCTAGCTTATTTGGTGCAGCTGTTGGTGTAACAGGCATTACCCTCACCAAACTTGATGGTACAGCCAAAGGTGGTGTTATCTTTGCCATGGCACAACAGCTAAAATTACCTATTCGATTTATTGGAGTAGGTGAGCAGGCAGAAGATTTACGTCCGTTTGAAGCCGACGAATTCATTGATGCGATTTTTAGCGAAGCTAACTTAAGCCACGGCAATAGCAAAGAAAACAACTCATGATTAGTTTCGAGCAGGTCAGTAAAAAATATCATGAAAAAAATGCCTTAGCCAATGCAAGCTTCCATTTACAGCGCGGTACCATGGCCTTTTTAACAGGCCATTCAGGGGCAGGAAAAAGTACATTGTTAAAGTTGATCATGCTGATGGCGCACCCAACTAGCGGTAAAGTCATTGTTGATCGGCAAGACTTGAGCCAACTCAATCGTGCACAAGTGCCCGCTCACCGCAGAAAAATTGGCCTGGTGTTTCAGAACCACCAACTATTAATGGATTACTCTGTATTTGATAACGTGGCCCTGCCTCTTAAAATCAGCGGCTACAATGAGCGAGATTCTGGACGACGCGTCAGAGCCGCGCTTGACAAAGTGGGCCTACTCGATAAAGAAAGGCTATCGCCCCAAACTCTTTCTAGCGGAGAACAGCAACGTATTGGCATCGCTCGCGCGATTGTTAACAAACCCAAACTAATATTAGCTGACGAACCGACGGGCAACTTAGACCCGGCTTTGTCAGCTGAGATAATGCGTCTTTTTCAACAGTTTAACCAAGTGGGTGTTAGCGTGCTCATAGCAAGTCATGACTTAGAGCTTATTCAACGCTTGCCCCACCCAGTGATCGCGCTTAATCAAGGCCGAATTAGTGGGTCTGCTTCGTTGATGGGGCATTAACCATGGCCCTTTTTAGCCAAACACCGACCCAAAATGCCAGCCGAACACGGCCTGAAAGTGTAAGTAAGCGTTTAGTTAGAGAGCACAAAGAAGTGCTCATGAGCAGTTGGAAACGGCTGTGGAAAGCACCTCTAGCAAACTTATTAACCTGGCTCACACTCGCTATAGCCTTAGCCTTGCCAGCAGCGTTAATGTTGCTACTAAGCCAAGCTTCGCATTTAGGCCAACAGGTCAACCAAAGTAGCCACATCAGTGTGTTTTTGTCCCTTGACACCACCCATGAACAAGGCCTGCTATTGAGTACTGAATTAGCCAAAAGGACAGATATTGCTAACGTAAGTTATCTCTCAGCTACGCAAGCTTTAGCAGAATTTAAAAGCAGCAGTGGACTTGAGGATATATTATCTAGTCTCATAGAAAACCCTCTCCCCGCCACACTACTTATAGAGCCTACAAATTCGTTCTTAGGCCCCGATGCCATCGACAAGCTGACACAACAGCTGCGCGAACAAGACAATATTGATCAAGTGTTAGTGGACATGGCATGGTTGGATCGTCTGCAATCGATATTAGCAATAAGCCAACGCTTCACATACAGCTTAGCCCTATTACTAGCCCTTGGTGTGTTACTGGTGGTGGGTAATACTGTGCGTTTACACATAGAAAGCCGCAAAGAGGAAATTCTGGTTATTAAATTAGTGGGGGGAACTGATGCTTATCTACGCCGTCCATTTTTATATGCCGGGTTTTGGACGGGGCTATTTTCAGCCATAATTGCTTGGATAATACTTCAGTTGGGAGTGATTTATTTACATCAGCCTTTGCTTTGGCTTGCACAAAGTTATCAAAGTGACTGGCAATTACAGGGCTTAAGCTGGATGGGAAGTTTTTGCCTTATCTTCACAAGCTGCAGCTTGTCAGTACTTGGTGCAGGCTTAACTGTAAGGCGCCAATTGAATCTAATTGAGCCTAAGTAAAGCGTAAAAATAGTTTACAGAGCTTTACAGCTAAAAAAATGACCTAGGCATTGCACTATGGCAGTTTGAGCCCTAAAATACTCAGCATAAATTTACAGGTTTTGGTCAAAAAACATCGTTAATAGCCATTTTTGAACACAAACCCCAAGTAATTACGGCAATAGTCCAGAAAAATGGCCCCAAAATCAACGCCATATTCAAGTGACATTTAAGACCGAACTAAAGACAACGGAGATACATATGACTAAGTCATTGTCAGCCATTGATGCATTGGCACCAGGTCAAAGCCATGAAGCATACCTACAAACGATTAGCACCATCCCCATACTCACGGTTGAGCAAGAACGTGCACTGGCAGAACGCCTATATTATGAAAATGACTTAGACGCAGCCCGTCAATTAGTAATGTCCCACCTGCGCTTTGTGGCCCATATTGCCAAAAGCTACTCTGGTTATGGCCTACCTATTGCCGATTTAGTGCAAGAAGGTAATGCTGGATTGATGAAGGCTGTGAAACGCTATAACCCTGAAGTGGGCGTGCGTTTGGTTTCTTTTGCTGTGCATTGGATTAAGGCAGAAATGCACGAGTACATTCTACGTAATTGGCGCATTGTGAAAGTAGCCACGACCAAAAGCCAGCGTAAGTTATTTTTCAACTTACGTAGCTCTAAAAAGAAGCTAGCTTGGCTAACCCATGATGAAGTGCAGTCTATGGCTGCCGATTTGGGTGTAGACGCTAAGGTAGTGATGCAAATGGAAGGCCGTATGTCTGCCCATGACACGCCATTTGATGCGCCAGAAGGGGACGAAGACAGCGCTTACCAAGCCCCTGCCTACTATTTAGAAGACCATTCAGGTGACCCTGCTAGGCAATTAGAAGAAAGTGATTGGGAAGAAGACTCTAATACTCGCTTGGCCAGTGCTATGAGTGATTTAGACCCGCGCAGTCGTGATATTTTACAACAACGCTGGCTAAGCAATTCCAAGGCAACCTTGCATAACTTAGCCGATCAGTATGAGGTTTCTGCGGAGCGGATTCGTCAACTGGAAAAAAATGCCATGAAAAAACTCAAAACGGCAATGAGTGTGGGCATGGAAAATGGCGGTGAAGGTGCTTACGCTTTTTAGCCTCAATTAAAACAATACATCAATTCTAAAACCCACCTTGCGTGGGTTTTTCTATTTTAGGGCAACCAAAAATCATCTAAATGTTGCCATACATTAGCAATAATGATGGATTGAGCTGGCAATGTTGGGTGCAAGCCGTCTGCTTGCATTAACTCACGATTACCTGCAACATTTTCCAACAGGAATGGCACCAAGGCGGTGTCGTACTTTTTTGCAAGCGTTGCATACTGAGCAAAAAATGGATCGGTATAACGTGCCCCATAATTGGGAGGTAACTGAATCCCAAGCACCGCAACGTTAGCACCTGTCATTTGAACCTGCTCAATCATAGCAGACAAATTGGCTGTGATATTGGCAATAGGATAGCCTCGCAAGCCATCGTTTGCGCCGAGTTCTAATAACACCCATCTAGGCGCAAATTTGTCTAGTAAAGCCGGTAAGCGTCTCACTCCACCTTGTGTGGTTTCACCGCTCACACTGGCATTAATGACTTGCCACTTAGCCTTTGGATTACTTTCATGTAATTTTTCTTGTAAAAGTGTTGGCCAAGCTTGATCTAAAGACATGCCGTAGCCTGCACTTAAGCTATCGCCCATGACCAATACCGTATTTTCTTGAGCCCAAGAAAAAGGCGTCCATAAAAAGCCTATGGCGCCAGCCATACCGATAAAATAAAATGTAAATAATTTGAAAAAATGTCTCATACCCGTTCCTAAGTGTCGCGCCAGACGCCATAATACACGCCCGCAAGATAATTGAGTTGCACCTACTATGTCTCTTTCTACACCCTTTTTGGCTGCCCGCAATGTTAGTCAAATTGTTGCCAGTCCGCAAACCACTCAAGCTTGCGATTTACATATACTCCAAGATGTAAATTTTACCATAGAATCTGGTGAGTCGGTGGCCATAGTGGGCGCATCTGGCTCAGGAAAAACCACATTATTGGGCATGATGGCAGGTTTAGATAGCCCAAGCCATGGTGAAATATTTTTAGCCCATAAAGATCTAACCCAGCTAGACGAAGAGGCTCGAGCTGACCTTCGCAAACACAATGTGTCCTTTATATTTCAAAGCTTTCAATTACTACCTAGCCTAACCGCCCTAGAAAACATCATGTTGCCACTAGAAGTAAAAGGCACAAGCAACGCCAAGGATTTAGCAAAGAAATACTTAAGCCATGTGGGTCTTTCACAAAGAGGCCACCATTACCCCAACCAGCTCTCTGGAGGTGAACAACAGCGTGTGGCCATAGCTCGAGCCTTTGCCGCCCAAGCGCCTATTTTGTTTGCTGATGAACCCACGGGTAATTTGGATACGCAAACGGGTCATCATATTATTGAGCTGTTATTTGAACTTAACCAGCAACATAAAACGACCCTAGTCTTGGTTACCCACGACTTACAACTGGCCAAACGCTGCCAACGGCGCTTGTCTTTAACTGCAGGCAAGCTCACGGAACTGACCAATGTTTAAACTTGCTGCACGCTTAGCTTGGAGAGACTGGCGCGGTGGAGAGCTGTCTTTATTATTAATTGCCTTAATTCTCGCCATCACAAGTGTCACCAGCATTAGTCTTTTTACCAATCAAGTGAAGCAGTCTATGCAGGCACAAGGGGCAGATTTAATTGCTGCAGATTTACGCCTAAATACTAGCCAACCTGTGTCCACAGTGTGGCGAGAAAAAGCCCAAGAGTTGTCTTTGCAGCAAGCCCATCTTAGTCAATTCCAAGCTATGGTTTTCGCTGACCAAGGCATGCAATTAGCAAGAATCAAAGCAGTGTCAAACACTTACCCATTGCGTGGCAAAATCAGCGTAAGCACCGCCGCTTTTGACCTAGGCCAAGTGATAGAACGCGGGCCCAAACAGGGCGAAATATGGCCCGACTCGCGCCTACTCGCAAGCCTCAATACATCAGTCAACGAGACCATTGACGTAGGCCAACTAAGCCTGAAAATCAGCCGCATTCTTATTTCAGATCCAGATCAAGCCAGCGGCTTTTCAAGTTTTGCTCCTAGCGCCATGATGAACTTAGCAGACCTTGCAGCAACTGAAGCAGTACAAACAGGCAGTAGAGTGAGGCATAAGTGGCTATTGGCAGGCAATGAAGATGCGCTAAGTGCTCTCAAGCAAAATATCACGCCTGAACTGACGCCCGGCCAAAAATGGCAAACGCCTAAAGACGGTAATGCCAATGTGGCAGCTACGCTTGATAAAGCAGAACAGTTTTTGTTGTTAGCAGGCTCTTTGGCGGTGGTGCTGGCAGGGGTAGCCTTGTCACTTTCTGCACGCCGCTATAGCCTAAGACAAGCAAAGCATGTGGCATTACTTAAATGTCTTGGCCTCAAACCCCAACAATTACGTCTTTTATATCTAAGCCAAATGGTGTTTTTGGCATTAATCGCTTTAGTGATCAGCTTGCCTCTAGCTTTTGGTTTGTACCATGGGTTATTGCTACTTGTGTCCGAGTATATTCAAGCATCATCGATTATTCCGCCACTTCGCCCCTTTATTCTAGGCGCGGCAACTGGCACATTATGTTTGTTGGCCTTTGTGTTACCACCTATGTTGGCACTGGCAAAAGTTGCTCCTGCGCAAGTATTTCGACAGTCCTCAAGCCAAAGCAAAGCTAACCTTGGGCATTTAATGATTGGCTTTGGTGCAGTGATTGCGTTGGTCTACTGGCATAGCCAGTCTATATTAATCAGCACTGCTTTGATTCTTGGTGTAAGCCTCATATTAGCTCTTTTGGCCCTGTTAGCTAACGTGTTAATCAAATTGGGCAATAAATTAAGGCCCTACCTTAGCCAAGGTGGCAAGATAGGCTTTGCTAATCTAGCTCGTAGAAAAAACCAAAATAGCCTTCAGGTCGCTATATTTGGGTTGGCATTAATGCTGCTATTTAGTTTGATTTCTGTGCGCAGCTTCCTCATAAATGATTGGCAACAACAGCTAAAGCAAGACACACCAAACTTATTTTTATTCAATATTTACCAACAGCAACGAGAATCTTTACTTACCTCAATGGCGCAAGAAGGGCTTACTACACAGGGGGTAAACTTCTACCCGATTGCCAGAGCTAGGCTGACAGAGCCCAAGGTAGAAAATCCTCGTGGTGACAGAGAGCTTAATCTTACTTGGAGCAAAACCTTGTCCTCTGGCAACACGGTCATTAGCGGGCAGTGGTGGGAAGATGAGGCGGCTATCCCATTAGAAGTATCTATCGAGTCTGACTATGCAAGGGATATGGGTTTAACGCTTGGCCAAACCCTTACCTTTAATGTTGCTGGCATCAACCATAAAGCGCTCTTTAGCAACATTAGAGAAGTAGATTGGAGCAGCATGGCGCCCAATTTCTTTTTTGTGTTTTCAAAACCTCTAGTGGATGCCAATAGTGCCAGTTATATGGCCAGTGTTTATATCGCACCGCAAGATCGCAGCAAACTTGGCCCTTTATTGCGCCAACAGCCAACTATTTCTATGCTAGATGTAGATCAGATTTTGCAACAAGTGCAGCGTGTCGTGGCCCAGCTTTCGCTCGCTGTGGAAAGCATATTGGTGATGGTTTTAGGTGCGGGTGTGTTGGTGCTTGTGGCAAGCATTCAAGCCAGCATAGATGAACGCCGCCATGAAAGTGCCATTTTACGCACTTTAGGGGCAAGTAAAGCCCTTATACGCACGATCTTACTAGTAGAGTATGCAAGCCTTGGTTTTGTAGCAGGGCTTATTGCAGGGGTGAGTGCAGAGGCGTTGGTGGCCGTATTGCAACATCAACTGTTCCAGATGCCATTGCAACTGCACTGGCCTTTGTGGGTGCTCACTCCGTTTACTGGAATGGTCATTATCGGCAGCTGTGGTTGGTGGTTTAATCGCACAGTAGTGACCGCCCCACCTCTTAGAACACTACGACAAGCATGATTGGATTTATTAGATAATACTAAACAAAATAGAGTTATCAGGTTTAAACACCAAGGACAAAAAATACATTACAATGAGTGGTAAGTCTTTTTGCATTAGGTAAGTTATGTCCTTGGTCCTTGGTTATTTATTGAAGTTTCTGCCCTTTTTGAGCTGGGCTAGGCAAACTACACCGCAAAGCGCACGCCAAGATGCAATGGCTGGCCTTACGGGTGCAATCATCGTGCTGCCCCAAGGTGTGGCTTATGCTTTAATTGCAGGGCTACCCCCAGAATATGGCCTGTATGCCGCCATCGTTCCTGCGATCGTTGCCGCTTTATTTGGGTCGTCTTGGCACCTAATATCAGGCCCAACTGCCGCACTGTCTATTGTCGTGTTCACCACCATCAGTCCCTTAGCCGAAATAGGCTCATCAGATTACATCAGCCTTGTACTGACCTTAACTCTTTTAGCGGGTTTATTTCAGCTGATTTTGTCTTTAGCGCGCATGGGATCGTTAGTCAATTTTGTGTCTCATTCTGTAGTGGTTGGGTTTACTGCAGGGGCAGCCGTAGTGATCGCCACCAGTCAAATAAAAAATGCTTTAGGTTTAAGTATGCCATCTAGTGGCCACTTTATTCTTAATTGGGTTGCTGTGGCAGATAATATTTTGGCTACACACTTACCTAGCTTATTGATTGCAGTTGTGACGTTAACCACCCTTATTGGGGTAAAGCGTTGGCATAAAAATTGGCCTAACATGCTCATAGCCATGGTGGTGGGTAGTTTAGTTACCCAAGCCTTACTGCTGACTTCCTGGGCTGCTGCCAGTGACATTGCCTTAGTTGGAGAGATTCCATCACAACTACCCCCTTTATCTGCACCTTTGATGAGCTGGGATTTATTACGTCAGTTGGCACCTGGTGCTATGGCACTAGGCTTATTAGGCCTAGTGGAAGCTGTGTCTATTGCTCGATCTGTTGCGACTCGTTCAGGCCAACAAATCCAAGGTAATCAGGAATTTATTGGCCAAGCTATGTCTAATATTTTAGGCAGCTTTTCCTCAAGCTATGCCACTTCTGGTTCCTTCACTCGCACTGGAGTGAACTATGAGGCAGGCGCAAAAAGCCCTTTAGCTGCGTTATTTGCGGCCATATTCCTTGCTATTATTGTTCTATTGTTTGCGCCCTTAGCTGCTTACATCACCTTACCGAGCATGGCCGCGATATTATTGATGGTGTCATGGAATCTAATTGATGGGCATCACATTAAAATTATTTACCGGGCTGGTAAAAGTGAAACCATGGTTTTCAGTGTCACCTTCACCGCAACTTTGTTGTTACCCATGGAGTTTGCAATTTATCTGGGTGTGCTTTTGTCATTAGTGCTTTATTTACGTCGCACCTCCAAACCCAACATTACGGTTTTAGCCAGTAGTAAAGGTGCCAAGATGCTAGTAGATGCCAAAAAGACAGATATGCCTGAGTGCGAAGCTATTAAAATTATTCGTATTGACGGGTCTATATTTTTTGGTGCGGTAGACTATATACAAACAGCGTTGATGAGTATTCCACAAAAGCATGTACTGATTGTCGCTAGTGGCATTAACTTTATAGATTTGGCAGGTACGGCTTTATTAGCTAGTGAGGCTAAGCGTTTGGCCTCCAAAGGTGGCGGATTGTACCTTTGCAACCTTAACGGGCGAGTGATTAAACCCATTATTCGTAACGGCCATATACAAACGATAGGCAAGCGAAATATGTTTGCCACTAAAGCTTTAGCCCTTAGTGCCATTGATGCTAAATTAAGCGATCACAGTTGCATTGGTTGCCAAAACCGCTGAGTCGTTATTAAAACTTGGATTTTAGGCATTAAAAAACCCCACCGCAGTTGCCCAGGGTGGGGTTTTTAATTGTTCAAGCTTGAACTAATTACTTAGTTACGCGAGCACCAAAACGCTTGTTAAAGCGATCAATACGGCCGCCAACATCAATGTTCTTCTGCTTACCCGTGTAAAACGGATGACACGCAGAACATGTATCAATGTGCATGTCTTTGCATAACGTAGAACGTGTCTCTACAACGTTGCCACAAGAACATGTCGCTTTGATTGCTTCGTACTTAGGATGAATATCTTTTTGCATGGGAAATAACCTCAGGGTTATGGCGCCGCCACTTGATCTATTGCCAAGCACCGCACCGATCAGAGATCTTTCAAAGACCTCTTTCAAAATTAGCTAACCGAAAATCGGCAAGCTGTAAAAATAGAGGCGAAATTTTACCAGACAACTCCAGATAAGCAAGCCTTTTTACCGACACAGACTTTACTAACGCCCAAAAAGCAGTTTATCTAGCTAAAGAGCCACAAACACAGCTGCTTTGGTGTAGGATATCGGTTTGACTCAATGGTCTTTATTGAACTAATTTCTAGCATTTATGTATCTACAAATCGCCCTCGCAACTGGCCTTCGCCAAGAATTTACTTATTTAGCTCAAGAGGAAGCGCTTGCCTCTTATAAGCCCAAAGTAGGTTTACGTGTACGCATCAATTTTGGCCGCAGTGAGCGTGTTGGTCTTATTGTGGGCATTAACAAAACCACACAGCTTGAGCTTAAAAAGCTTAAACCAATCATCCAAGTGTTAGATGAAACCCCATTATTACCCAAAGACCTATGGGAATTAGGCCTATGGGCGGCAGATTACTACCAACATCCAGTAGGTGACTCACTGATGCACCTACTGCCGGCTAAACTAAGACAGCCAGTACCCAATCAATTGATTCAACTCAATTGGCAAATCGCAGATGTAGAGGTTGAATTTGGAAGGGCAAAAAAACAACAGCTACTGTTTGAGAAGCTTCAAAAATTAGCCCCCGCTTTTAATTTAAATCAACTAAAAAAAATAGACATTAAACCCAGCCAGCTAAAACCTTTTTTAGACAAAAAATGGCTCACTACTAGCTACCCAAAACCCCAAGCTATCAAATTACAGCTTGCCCAACAGGCGCTAGAACTTAACCCAGAACAAGAAAAGATTGTAGCGCACTTGTCTAAAGTAAAAGATGTATTTAGCGCCAACTTGTTAAATGGCGTAACAGGCAGCGGCAAAACTGAAGTGTACTTCCACGCCATTGCAGATCAGCTAGTCGCTGGTAAAAGAGCACTATTGTTAGTGCCTGAAATAGGCTTGACTCATCAACTACTCCAGCGCCTTGAGCAGCGTTTTAATAATCGCGTATTGGCGCTTCACTCAGGCCTGACAGAACACCAAAGACTAAGCGCATGGCAGCAGGCGGCACTTGGGCAAGCTGACATCATCATTGGCACCCGTTCTGCCTTATTTACCCCCATCCCAGACCTTGGCCTTATCATCATTGATGAAGAACATGACCAAGCATACAAACAACACGAAGGTTTTCGTTATCATGGCCGTGATTTAGCCATCAAACGAGCAGCCAACGCCAAGATTCCTATATTGTTAGGTTCTGCCACGCCATCATTGGAAAGTTTAGCTAATGTGGCAAGAGGCCGATTTAGCCAATGGTTGTTGACCCAACGTGCAGGTATAGCCAGCACCCAAAGCTATGAAGTGATTGATTTACGTCATCAGCCGCAACAAGCTGGCATCTCTGAACAGTTACAAGCCATGGTTCAAGTGCAACTGGATTTAGGCCATCAAGTATTGTTGATGCTGAATCGTCGAGGCTTTGCGCCAAGCCTGCAATGCCAGTCTTGTGGGTGTACTGCACAGTGCCCAGCATGTGATGCAAATATGACCTTACACCGCAGACCTGCTCGACTGCACTGTCACCATTGTGAACACCAGCAACCCGTATACCTTCATTGCCCTCAATGCCAAAGCCACCAATTAAAGCCGCTAGGCCAAGGCACAGAACGCACAGAACAACAGCTAAATACGCTATTTCCCAATATCCCAGTGCATCGTATAGATAGGGATACGACAAGCAAAAAAGGCAGTTTAGAGGGCATGCTTGCACAAGTTCACCTTGGCAAACCATGCCTATTGGTGGGCACACAAATGTTGGCTAAAGGTCACCACTTCCCCAATGTTACCTTGGCGGCTATTTTAGATGCTGATGCTAGCTTATTTAGTAGTGACTTTCGGGGACCAGAAAAACTAGCACAATTACTCGTACAAACTGCAGGCCGCGCGGGGCGGGCAAAAATACCAGGTACTGCAGTGATCCAAACGTATCAAGCAGATCACCCCACGATCAATATTTTAGTCAATCAAGGCTATAATGCCTTTGCCCAACAAGAGCTTTCCAGCAGGCAAAAAAGGGGCTTGCCTCCGCTGGGGCACATGGCTTTATTTCATGCTCAAGCCAAAGATGCCGCGCAGGCTTTTGCTCTACTTAGCTGGTTAGCTCAGCAAATACAAAACCCCTCATTGCAAACGCTCACTAAGTCCTTACTCATGTTTGGACCTATGCCCGCTTTTATGGCTCGTCGTGCACATTACTACCGTGCTCAGTTGCAGCTGCAACACCCTAGCCGTAAGCAATTACAACAGCTAGTTGCAAAATTGTGCCACTTATTAGACCAACACCCTGGCGCACGTAAAATCCGCTGGAGCCTAGACATAGACCCGCAAGAACTGGGATAATTAACTTTGATCAACAGTTCCTTATTAGCGCCTTACTTTCAGGGCGCACTTAAACCTTTTAGAAGCTAAAACACCACCATGAAGCAACACATTGCAGACCTTATTCAACACGCCATCGATGCTCTAAAAGCCGCAGGTGAGTTTGACACTGACCTTGTCCCTAAGATACAAATCGATAATACTAAAGACAAGCAACATGGAGACCTTGCATGTAATGTTGCCCTCACTTTGGCTAAAGTTGCACGCCGTAAGCCACGAGATATTGCACAGCTGATATGCGACCATTTACCAGCATCAGATTCAGTGACTAAAACCCAGATTGCAGGCCCAGGATTCATCAACTTTTTTATCAGCCAAGATGCTACACAAGCGATCATCGGCAAAGTGCTTGAAGAAGCGGACCACTTTGGCCGCAACAACACCGGCGCAGGCCATAAAGTCCAAGTTGAATTTGTATCTGCTAATCCTACTGGGCCCTTACATGTTGGCCATGGCCGCGGTGCAGCTTATGGAGCAAGTGTGTCTAACTTGCTTGAAGCTTCTGGGTATGAAGTTGAAAGGGAATATTATGTAAACGATGCTGGCCGTCAAATGAACATACTAGCTGCCAGTTTATGGCTGCGTTATCTACAACAAGCCGGTGAAGATATTGTTTTTCCTAGCAATGGCTATCAAGGCGCCTATGTTAATGACATTGCCAAACAACTGCACCAACAGGTGGGAGACGCCCTAACCCATAGTGCGTCACAGGTGATGGCAAACTTACATGTCGATGGCCCTGAAGGTGATAAAGAAAAACACATTGATGATTTGATTGCTCGGGCAAAAGATCTACTAGGTGAAACTAACTACGAGTTAGTGTTTGATGCTGGCCTTGATTCTATACGTGATGATATTAAACAAGACCTACACGGCTTTGGTGTAGATTATCAACACTGGTTTTCTGAGCGTAGTCTCGATCAAGATGATCAAATCAACCGTGCCATCAATAAATTACAAGAGCAAGACCATGTGTATGAAGATGGCGGCGCCTTGTGGTTTCGCTCTACAGCGTTTGGGGATGACAAAGATCGTGTAGTGAAACGTGACAATGGCCAAACCACCTACTTTGCCTCTGACATTGCCTACCATTTAAACAAGTTTGAACGTGGGATGGACACTGTAATTAATGTTTGGGGAGCCGATCACCATGGCTATATCACTCGGGTAAAAGCGGCACTGCAAGCCCTAGGAATAGACCCTAAAAGATTAGTGGTCAAACTGGTGCAATTTGCTATTTTGTACCGTGGCGAAGAGCGCGTACAAATGTCGACTCGCAGTGGCTCATTTGTAACCTTACGTGAACTTAGAGAAGAAGTTGGCAAAGATGCGTCACGCTTTTTTTATGTCACCCGTAAGTCTGAACAACACATGGATTTTGATCTAGAACTCGCAAAGTCACAAAGCAAAGATAACCCTGTGTATTACATTCAGTATGCCCACGCACGTATTTGTACGCTAATTAATAAGCTAGCGCAGGACAACATGGCATGGGATAGCGTTATGGGCCTTGGGCAATTAGAAAAGCTCAACGAAGCGGCTGAAATAACCTTAATGCAACAGATTGCGCTCTACCCCGAAGTCCTTGCTAACGCTGCTAGCAATCACGAACCTCATCAAATTGCTCATTATCTTAAAGACTTAGCAGGCAACTTCCACACCTACTACAATGCTCACAGAATGGTGATTGATGATGAGCAGCTGCGAAATGCACGTATGTGTCTTTGTATGGCGGCACGCCAAGTGATGGCCAATGGGCTCGACCTTTTGGGTGTTGATGCCCCGGAGCACATGTAGGTATGGCCTCTCACGATTACGCTAAGCGAAAGCCCAAGAAAAAGCCTAAAAAACCTCTCGTGTCGCGTTGGGTAATGGTGTTTACCTTGGTGGTAAGTATGGCTTTTCTAGCCGCTTTGATCTATTTGTCCCAACAGCCTGATGATGCCAAAGTCAGCGCTAGCGTCGCTGAAAAAACGGCCCCCACCCCTACCCAGGCCGCTAAACTAGCTCCCAAAAACACCACACCCAAAGCGGCACAAAACGACAGCTTTGATTTCTACACGCTACTACCTGATAGTGAAGTGAACCCTGGGCAAGTGGATGCGTACATTTCCACACCTAAAGATCCTCTAAAAAAGACCAACACTTTGTTGCAAGCAGGATCTTTTCGTAAACTTGCTGATGCCAACCGCCTAAGAGCAAGGCTGATTTTGCTCAACATGACCAACGTTGTGGCAGAAAAAACCGTTTCTGACAGCGGCTCTGTTTGGTACCGTGTTCGTATTGGGCCATTTAGTAACCGCTCTACCCTCAATAAAGCTGAAGATATACTCGCCCAACAAAGCATTCAATCTATTCGTATTAATAAAAGCGCTAACTAACCCGCAGTTAACGCCGTTTATACTTGAATTTTGGTGGCTAGCCCCCATTCTAAAAGCATAGCGCATACACACATTTATATCACCATAAGCGCATCACCTAGCCTTACCATTAATAGGGAATGAAACATGACCACCATTGTATCAGTACGCCGCGGGAACCAAGTTGTCTTAGGTGGCGACGGGCAAGTCTCCTTAGGTAACACCGTAATGAAAGGTAACGCGCGTAAAGTGCGTCGCTTATATCATGACAAGGTGATTGCAGGGTTTGCTGGTGGCACCGCTGATGCATTTACGCTATTTGAGCGCTTTGAAAGCCAACTAGAAAAACACCACGGTCAGCTAGTACGTGCTGCTGTGGAACTAGCCAAAGAGTGGCGTAGCGATCGGGCCTTACGGAAGTTGGAAGCGATGCTGGTGGTAGCCAATGAGGATGCCTCCTTGATTATCAGTGGTACAGGTGACGTCATAGAGCCTGAACACGGATTGATCGCCATTGGCTCAGGTGGTAACTTTGCTCAGGCTGCAGCACTAGCTTTATTAGATAATACACAACTATCTGCCCACGACATTGTCACCAAGAGTCTTGATATTGCCGCTAACATTTGCGTTTTCACCAATCACCAAACCACTATCGAAACCATTGATTTTACTACTCAAGCTAAATAACAAGGCGTAATCATGTCTCAATTGACTCCGGCTGAAATCGTCAGCCAACTTGATAATCACATTATCGGCCAAGACGCCGCCAAACGAGCCGTCGCTATTGCCTTGCGAAACCGCTGGCGCCGCATGCAGCTTGAGCCTAATATGCGCGCGGAAATTGCTCCCAAAAACATTATGATGATCGGCCCTACAGGCGTAGGTAAAACTGAGATTGCACGACGTTTGGCAAAGCTATCCAATGCTCCTTTCATAAAAATTGAAGCCACAAAATTTACCGAAGTAGGCTATGTGGGTCGTGATGTTGAGTCGATTATTAGAGACCTTATGGAAACGGCAATGAAGATGTTGCGCGAGGACGCTATGACGAAAGTAGCTAACCAAGCTGCAGATCGTGCTGAAGAGCGTATTTTAGATGCATTACTGCCACCTGCAAGGGGTGATGATGGGGCAAACCCCAAAGAATCAGGCACCCGTCAAGTGTTTCGCAAGAAACTAAGAGAAGGTCTGCTTGATGATAAAGAAATTGAAATTGAAGTGTCAAATGCACCTATGGGTGTAGAAATCATGGCCCCTCCGGGAATGGAGGACATGACGAATCAACTTCAAGGAATGTTTGCCAATTTAGGCAAAGACAAAAAACAAACCAAAAAAATGAACATTGTCGACGCCCTAAAGCAGTTGCACGATGAAGAAGCGGCAGGCTTAGTGAAGGAAGACGACCTCAAGCAAAAAGCCTTGGATGCGGTGGAGCAAAATGGCATTGTATTTTTGGATGAAATAGACAAAATAGCCAAGCGCCAAGAAGGTGGCAGTGGTGATGTATCACGCGAAGGCGTGCAACGAGACTTACTGCCGTTAATTGAAGGCTGCACTGTGACCACTAAATACGGCATGGTGAAAACAGACCATATTCTATTTATTACTTCTGGCGCATTCCACGTAGCCAAACCTTCAGACTTAATCCCAGAGTTACAAGGACGCCTGCCTATTCGGGTAGAGTTAAATGCGCTGCGCCCGGAAGATTTTGCACGCATTCTAGTGGAGCCTAATTACTCACTCACACAACAATATAAAGCACTACTCAAGGTTGAAGGGGTGGATCTAGAGTTTAGTGACGATGGCATTAAACGCATCGCAGAGCTTGCCTTTGAAGTGAACGAGAGCACCGAGAACATTGGTGCCCGTCGCTTGCATACATTGCTGGAACGTTTGCTTGAAGATTTGTCGTTTACTGCCAACCAAGCAGCGGGAGCCAAAGTAGTCATTAATCAAACCTACGTTGATAAAAACCTACAAAACCTTGTGAAAAATCAGGATTTGAGTCGCTATATATTGTAGCTAAACTCATCAGGTCACAGTGAAATAACGTCATTGCGATAAAGGCATGGCGTTATACGCTTCACATTCAGCCCAAGCAGCGCGTGAGCTGCTTGTTAACTTCTGCTTCAATTTGCCCTTTCATGGGAGTGAGCATCATACCTAGGGTTAGTTTCACTTCAACCGCACCTTCTGTGAGGGCCATCGTGCCTTTTACCCCTTGACGCTCAAGCATCAACACATCACCTTGCCAAACGCTCTTCACACCAAGCTTTGCCTCCAACTTTTTACAAAAGACTTGCATTGCTTCACGGGCTTCTAGCATAGTGCGTTGGTGTGGATGTAAAACGTATATATTGGCCATAAGCGGTCACAGGGATAATGAATTAAGCAGGCCATATTAGTAGTGCCAGCACCGATAAACAAGCTCATTGACGATTAAGGATGATTAGAACGACATATACCTTTTTGAATGCATTATATAACTTTTAAGTATTAGACACTGCGCTCAATGTTGGTAATATCCCCTCAGCGCAAATAAAAATAATAAGCGCAATAAGAAAAAAAGATACCCTTTGGCTTAATAATAAAAATAAACCGGCCTCGGAAAGCAGCTCACATGAGCTGCTTTTTTTATGCCTTTTATTTGCGTGCTGATTGGTTTACTGATCGGCACAATCCTTAGTCACCATCCAATCAGACACACTTACCAGACGCTCCTTGAGCTGCTCGTACTCAACCTGTGCCGCTTTTGAGTCGCCACTGCCATCTACCAAAAATAATACCGGCCAGTACAATACACCACCCACAAACTCCAAGCGCTCCATTTGCGCATCTTCATCTCGCACCCCTGCTATATCAGTTGCCTGCACTGCAAGGCGCCTTGCTTCAGAATAGAGTTGATCACAACTAAAGGCGTCATAGCCCACTGTAAAGCTAGGCAGGCTATCCGCTAGGCTATGACTTAAATCTGGGTTTGAATTTGATGCAGAATTAGCACAAGCAGTAAGCCACATAACAGCTAACGCCATAATGATTTTATTCATGAATTTCCCTATCTCTTATTGCACACCTAATAAAGACCCCATTGATAATGGCAAGTTCCTCACATCACTAAGTTATCAGCAAACTAACATGGGTGCAGCTATATTAATATGTAATAGAACCCTTTGCACAATACGAACACCAAGGTGTTTAATAACCACAAAAAAGCCGATCATCTGATCGGCTTTCTTACTATCAATAGTGACTGCATTGATGACTATTTACTTCACTTACTTAGGTGCGCGTTTACGAGCATTTTCTGTAAGTAGACGCTTACGTAAACGAATAAAGTTAGGCGTAACTTCTACCAACTCGTCGTCTTCAATAAATTCAAGCGCTTGCTCTAGTGAGAAACGAATAGGCGGGCTCAACACGATATTCTCATCGGTGCCTGCAGCACGGATGTTGGTCAGCTGCTTACCCTTGGTTGGGTTAACTGCTAAATCGTTGCCACGGCTATGAATACCAATCAACATACCTTCGTATACGTCAATGTTGGGTTCAACCATCAAACGTCCGCGTGTTTGAAGATTAAATAAAGCAAAGGCTAAGATTTTACCTTTAACCATAGACACTAATACGCCCTTCTCACGCTCAGCCAGAGCACCTTGCTTCACTTGACCATAGTGGTCAAATATAGAAGTCATCACACCACTGCCAGAGGTTAAGGTTAAGAACTGACCGCGAAAACCAATCAATCCACGTGAAGGAATAATAAACTCTAAACGAGTACGGCCCTTACCGTCTGGTTCCATGTTAGTCATTTCCGCTTTACGGCGACCCATTTCTTCCATCAAAGAACCTTGATGCTGATCTTCACAATCGATCAGTACAGCTTCGTATGGCTCCATCTTCACGCCATCGACTTCTTTTTCGATCACTTGAGGACGACTTACACCCATCTCAAAACCTTCACGACGCATGGTTTCAATCAGTACTGATAAATGTAATTCACCACGACCTGATACAATAAAGCGATCCGGAGAGTCACCTGGCGCAACACGCAAAGCAACGTTATGAATTAACTCACGCTCTAAACGATCACGAATATTACGACTGGTTACAAACTTGCCATCTAGGCCAGCAAACGGTGAATCGTTCACTTGAAAGGTCATAGATACGGTTGGCTCATCAATGCTTAGAGCAGGCAATGCTTCAACCGTGTCTGGATGACAAATGGTATCAGAAATATTCAATCCATCGATACCAGTAACACAAACGATATCACCTGCTTGTGCTGTGGTCACATCCACGCGCTCAAGGCCCATATAGCTCATTACGTTTTGTAGCTTCGAGGTACGTATTTTGCCATCAGCATCAATCACTTTAATTTGCTGGCCTACCTTCATACTGCCGCGCTTGATACGGCCTACACCGATAACACCTACATAGCTTGAGTAATCAAGGGCAGAAATTTGCATCTGCAAAGGCCCATCAAGATCAACATCAGGAGACTTAACATTTTCAACCAATGATTCAAACAATGGCGTCATATCATCTGCCATGCCATCTGGAGATGTGCCGGCGATACCATTGATGGCCGAGGTGTACATTACAGGGAAATCAAGCTGCTCATCTGTAGCGCCTAAAGAGTCGAACAAATCAAATACTTGATCCATTACCCAATCTGGACGTGAGCCTGGGCGGTCAATCTTGTTGATCACAACGATTGGGCTTAGGCCCTGCTGGAATGCCTTTTGAGTCACAAACCGCGTTTGTGGCATTGGGCCATCTACAGCATCTACCAATAACAATACACAATCTACCATCGATAGAACACGTTCTACCTCACCACCAAAATCGGCGTGCCCTGGGGTGTCTACTATATTGATGTGGTAGCCGTTCCAGCTTACAGCTGTATTTTTTGCGGTGATGGTAATGCCGCGCTCTTTTTCTTGGTCGTTAGAGTCCATAAGGCGCTCAGTGCCTTGGTCACGACGATCAAGGGTGCCGGATTGTTCTAGCAACTTGTCTACCAAGGTGGTTTTACCATGGTCTACGTGGGCTACAATCGCCACATTTCTTAACTTTTCGATCATCTCACTACTCCAAACGGCCTCAATAAAACACGGCCAAGATACGTATGAGCGCCACTTGAATGCAGCGCCAAAAAAATGCAGCGCGAATTATAGCAAAAGTAACGACATAACACAGCAATTAAGATGCAAAGAAGGGTGTTATTTAGCAGGATTTGATATTTGAGTAGGCTATGCACTATACTAGTGCAGAAAGACCCCAAAGCGACTCATTTTAGTGCAAATGGTGGTGAGCCCATCACTACACACTGTGCGTGGAGCAAGAAAATAGCACAATGACGCACAACTTATCCTGTCATGGGGCAAAAAAACCATTAACAAGCACCCCAAACACCTCAGATCTGTGTTTTTTTGAAGCTTTGTAAAAAATACAGCAAAGTTGGCACGAGCGTTGCTATACTACCCCATAGTGTGCCAGCTTAAGTGCTGGTAATCGAACATATAACCTACCGGCACTCAGCCGGTTTTTATTGGAGAGACTCTATGTCTGCAAATACCATTAAGATGATCGAAGACAGCGAAGCACGCTGGGTCGACTTACGTTTCACCGACACCAAAGGCAAAGAGCACCACGTGACTATACCTGCTCGCGTTGTAGATGAAGACTTCTTTTCTGAAGGCCAAATGTTTGATGGTTCGTCTATTAACGGCTGGAAAGGCATCAACGACTCTGACATGATCATCATGCCTGATGACAGCTCTGCAGTACTAGATCCATTCACCGAACAGACTACTGTCAATGTGCGTTGTGACGTCATTGAGCCTGCTACCATGCAAGGCTATGATCGTGATCCACGCTCAGTTGCTGCCCGCGCTGAAGAATACCTCAAATCTACCGGTATCGGCGACACGGCATTCTTTGGCCCAGAGCCAGAATTTTTTGTGTTTGATGATGTGAAATGGAAAGCTGATATGCAAGGCGCCATGTACGAAATCAACTCTGAAGAAGCTGCCTGGCAGTCCAACGCTACTATTGAAGGCGGCAACACCGGCCACCGTCCTGGCATTAAGGGTGGTTATTTTCCAGTACCTCCAGTTGACTCATCTCACGACATGCGTGGTGCAATGTGCGATGCCATGGAAGCGATGGGTGTTGAAGTTGAGGTACATCACCATGAAGTGGCAACAGCCAACCAAAACGAAATTGGCACACGATTCAATACACTAATTCGCAAGGCCGACGAAGTACAGATCATTAAGTACTGCGTACACAACGTTGCTCACGCCTACGGCAAGACAGCAACATTTATGCCTAAGCCAATCGTTGGTGACAATGGCTCTGGCATGCATGTGCATCAGTCTATTGCTAAAGATGGCGTTAACCTTTTTGCTGGTGACGGCTATGGTGGCTTGTCTGACATGGCTTTGTACTACATTGGCGGTATCATCAAGCATGCTAAAGCACTTAACGCGTTTACCAACGCATCTACTAACGCCTACAAACGTTTAGTGCCAGGTTTTGAAGCGCCTGTTATGTTAGCTTACTCAGCTCGTAACCGTTCTGCTTCTATCCGTATTCCATATGTAAGCAACCCACGTGGCCGTCGTGTAGAAGTTCGCTCCCCTGATCCAACGGCTAACCCATACTTGTGCTTTGCGGCATTACTCATGGCAGGCCTTGACGGTATCCAGAACAAGATCCATCCTGGCGATGCAGCTGATAAGGATTTGTATGACCTTCCAGCTGAAGAAGCAGCCGCTATTCCAACGGTAGCTAGAAGCTTAGAAGAAGCCCTAGACAGCTTAGAAGCAGACCGCGAGTTCTTAACCCGTGGCGGCGTATTTACGAATGAAATGATCGACGCCTACATTGAGCTTAAAAGTGGCGAAGTAGAAGCTGTAAACAGCGTAACTCATCCAGTTGAGTTTGGCCTTTACTACTCTTGCTAATCCCATAACAAAAGCCCTCCAAGGAGGGCTTTTTAAGCAAATAGCGCGCACTATTTTGGTGCGCCATGATTTTATTAACGATGACTAGAGGCAGTGCAATGTCTAATTCACAGCAAGCAAACAATGCGCTAGCTAATCTTGTTAATCATTTAACGACCGCAATCGTTTTAATTAACGCCCGCATGGAAATTGTTGCACTTAATTTAGCCGCCGAAGATTTATTCCGTGCCAGCCATAATCAAATGCACCTAGAACCCATCAGCAACCTATTATTTCTTGACCCCGTTTTAAAAAAACAGCTACAGCATAGCTCAAGACAACACCAATCCTTCACTAGCCGCGACACTCAAGTACAACAGAGCAATGGTCGCATGCTATGGGTTGATTTAAGTGTGAGCGCAGTGGACGAACAGGGTAGTCTAGCACTAGAAATTCAACCTTTAGAACGTGTAAAAAAGCTTAGCCAAGAAGCCCGAAGGTCTACCCAACAACAGACATCGACAAATCTTGTGCGCAACCTGGCTCACGAAATAAAAAATCCACTCGGTGGTATCCGTGGCGCCGCTCAACTGTTACAACGCGAGCTAGATCCTTCTCTGCACGAATTTACCGACATCATTATCTCAGAGGCTGATCGGTTAAGGGACCTTGTAGACCGATTAGTTGGCCCACAACGTCAAGCACAAAAACAATACTACAACGTCCACCAAGTCTTGGACAAAATTGATCAATTATTGCGAGCTGAGGCAGATGGGCAGGTCCAAGTGATACGAAACTATGATCCCAGCTTGCCAGAACTTCTTATTGACGCCAACCAGATTACACAAGTGCTGCTGAATATTGGTCGTAATGCATTGCAAGCACTGCTTGAACATGACATCCGCCAAGGGCAAATTGTCCTAAAAACGAGGGCTATTAGGCGCTTTACCATAGGCAATACTTGCCATCGTCTGGTGTGCTGTATCAGCATCATTGATAACGGTTTGGGTATACCTGCAGATCTGGTAGAAAATATCTTTTTCCCCTTAGTGACCCATCGTGCAAAAGGTACAGGATTAGGCTTGAGCATAGCCCAAAGCCTTATACAGCAACACCAAGGCCTGATTGAATGTAACAGCCAAAAAGGCCAAACCTGCTTTAATGTTTATTTACCGATGGAGAATAACCCATGAGCCAAGATGTATGGATTGTAGATGACGACCACGCCATTCGATGGGTGCTAGAACGCGCCTTACAACAAGCTCAAATAACCATTCGTAGTTTTGAAGATGGACAACAATTGCTAGATGCACTTGAGGTTGAGGCGCCTAAGTTAATCATTAGCGACATTCGCATGCCAGGTCTTGATGGCCTAAGTCTATTACAACGCCTGCAGCAGCAGGCCGAGCACATCCCTGTCATTATTATGACAGCGCATTCAGATCTAGACAGCGCTGTGGCTTCCTACCAAGGCGGCGCATTTGACTATTTGCCCAAGCCGTTTGATATAAATGATGCGATCACATTGACGCAAAGAGGTCTGCAACATGCTCAGCAGCAAGCAGCCACAAAAACGCCAGAACCGCAAACGCAAAGCGCACAAATAATTGGCGAAGCACCCGCCATGCAAGAAGTGTTTAGAGCCATTGGTCGCCTTTCACAATCCAACATGACGGTGATGATTAATGGCGCCTCAGGTACGGGTAAAGAGCTGATTGCACAAGCATTACATCAACACAGCCCAAGATCCAAAAAGCCTTTTATTCCCTTAAACATGGCAGCGATTCAAAGAGATTTGATCGAGTCAGAACTTTTTGGTCATGAAAAAGGGGCATTTACAGGCGCAGTGAGCCAGCGCAAGGGGCACTTTGAACAAGCTCATGGAGGCACGTTATTACTCGATGAAATTGGAGATATGCCAGCCGAAGCCCAAACTCGACTATTAAGAGTGTTAGCTGATGGCGAGTTTTATCGTGTGGGTGGCCATAATTTAGTGAAAGTAGATGTGCGTATTATTGCAGCTACCCATCAAGATTTAACCAAACGAGTAGAGCAAGGATTGTTTCGAGAAGACTTATTTCATAGGCTTAATGTTATCCGGATACCTTTGCCAAATCTTAATCAGCGCAGTGAAGACATCCCAGCTTTAGCCCGACACTTTTTAGTGACTAGCGCCAAAGAGCTGGCCGTTGAAACAAAAATTCTCTCCAGCGCCGCCGCCGCTCATTTACAAACGTTAGATTGGCCTGGCAACGTGCGCCAGCTAGAAAACGTGTGCCGCTGGCTAAGCGTCATGGGTAGTGGCAATCAAATATTAGAGAGTGATCTACCCCCAGAACTACAGGCCCAAACAGCAAAAGTGAGTGTGCAAGATACCTGGCAAGAAGCCCTTGCAAGGTGGTCTAAAAGAGAGCTACAGCTCAATCAGCAACCACTTTTAGATAAAGCCTTGCCTGCATTTGAGACCGTGATGATTCAAGAAGCCCTTAAGCATACCCATGGCCGCCGAAGAGAGGCTGCGCAGATATTAGGCTGGGGCAGGAATACACTCACCAGAAAAATTAACGAACTAGGGCTCTAGCCTCGATGGCTCAATGGTGTTGTAATATCAGCACTTTTTAACAGCCACTAAGGTTATTAATAACGCATTAGTTGGGTGTGAAGTTATAAATTCGCCTAGAGACTTAAAAATACCATGCTACACGTTGTCTTATTTGAACCAGAAATCCCACCTAATACCGGCAATATTATTCGCCTGTGTGCTAATACCGGGTTTCAGCTGCATTTAATTGAGCCATTAGGGTTTAAGTTGGAAGACAAGGCGTTAAGGCGTGCTGGACTAGATTATCATGAGTGGGCGCGCATGCTAGTCCATAAAAGCTATGATGATTTTATTGATAGTGTGGCGCCAAAAACCATCTATGCCATGACCACTAAAGGCAGCGATTGTTTTAGCAAAGTAAAATTTGCAAAGCATGACGCTTTATTATTTGGCCCAGAAAGCCGCGGACTACCTGAACGGATAAGAGATAGGTGTGATGGTAGAATCCGTCTACCGATGACAGCAGACAGCCGCAGTTTGAACTTATCCAATTGTGCGGCTATTACCGTGTATGAAGCATGGCGCCAACTTAATTACGAAGGCGCAAGCTAGACAGACTAATAATTAGTGAGTTTGCTCTGGAGCAGATCCACTTTCTTCACCGGCGGCAGCTTGAGCAGCTTTTTGAGCCATGTTCTGTGCAAACAACGCATCAAAGTTTACAGGCGCAAGCATCAACGCAGGGAAACTACCACGCTGTACTAAGCTATCAATAGCTTCACGGGCATATGGGAATAAAATATTAGGACAAAAAGCGCCTAATACTTGAGCAATGGATTCTTGTGGCACATTAGCAATGTGGAACAAACCTGCTTGTTGAACTTCAGTTAAGTAAACCGTTTTATCTTCTGCTTTAGCAGTGATGGTGATACGTAAAACCACCTCAAAAGAAGTTTCGTTAAGCTGGCGAGCTTGGCTATTAAGATCTACACCCACTTCTGGCTTCCACTCAGCTGTGAACGACTGTGGTGAATTAGGTGACTCAAAAGACAAGTCTTTTAAATAGACGCGCTGGATCATAATTTGTGGCTGGCCACTATTTTCTGGTGCGGGTGCTGCTGCGCCTTTTTCTTCTTCGCTCATGCTCAATTCTCTTTTGTATAATTTATAGGGAGTTGCTTCTTTATGAAGCCGCTAACAAGGGATCTAACTTTTGCTGTCGATCCAACAAATACAGTTCATCACACCCGCCAATAGCGTCGCCATTGATGAGGATTTGCGGCACTGTGCGCCGGCCTGTAATTTGCATCATGTGTTGACGTAAATCATTACGCTGATCTACATTAATTTCTTCGTAGGCGATGCCTTTGCTATCTAACAAACGTTTTGCTCGAAAACAAAAACCACATAGGTTAGAGCTATAGATCGTCACCTTAGCAATCGTTTTCATCGTTGCATGGTCTGTCATGGTTTTAGCCTCATTCTTAGGTATGCTATTTACGAACGAGTGGCAAGTTTTGCCCTGTCCATTCAGCCATGCCACCGGTCATACGCGAAACATTAGTATACTCGGCCTTCTTTAGCAGGTTGGCTGCACCTGACGCCGTCTGGCCGGTCTTACATATAATAACAATGGGTTTGTTTTTGTGCTTTTCAAGCTCAGACATCCGTTTTGTTAAGTCTGCAAAAGGAATATTTTTAGAACCAATCACACGCCCAGCATTAAAATCTGCAGGTGTACGAATATCTAGCAGTAACGCACCTTCACCATTGGCCAAAACCGTGGCTTGTTGTGGAGAAACAGAAGGGGCAGCTTTGCGCTTTTCTGTGACCACTAGCACTGTCAATGTTAGCAGTAGGGCCAAAACCATTTCCCAGTGATTGATTGCAAATTCGATGTAACGTTCCATAAGTTTTATTATTCCAAACAATTTATAGGTTCTGGGCCATCATAATGACGACAAGTCCGGCAGCATTATACGCCATAGGATGGATAAATTGGAGGCGGACTGTTAAAATATCAAGCCCTATTTGCCAATAAAAGACACCATGACTACTTCTAGCCCAAAAGCCCTCATCATTCTTGATGGATGGGGACAAAGCAAATCATCTACTTCCAATGCCATTGAATCTGCAATCACCCCTACTTGGGATGGATTGTTAGCTAATCATTGCCATAGTTTGGTGGGCACCTCAGGCGCTGATGTGGGCTTACCCGATGGACAAATGGGCAACTCAGAAGTAGGACACATGAACATTGGCGCTGGCCGCGTGGTCTATCAAAACTACACCCGCATCAGCAAAGCCATCAAAGAAGGGGATTTCAATACTAACCCCGTGATTTTATCTGCCATTGATAAAGCGGTAGCCAACGAAGGCACTGTTCATATTTGCGGATTATTATCTGATGGGGGCGTGCACAGCCATCAAGATCATTTATTTGCTACGTGTCAGCTAGCCCATCAACGCGGCGCTAAAGCGATTGTTGTGCATGCATGGCTAGACGGCAGGGACACGGCGCCAAGCTCGGCGCAGGTTTATATCCAAGCACTAATGGATGTATTGGAGCCTTTAGGTGGCCGTATTGGCAGCTTATGTGGCCGTTACTACGCCATGGATAGAGACCAACGCTGGGAGAGGGTAGAAAGCGCGTATCAAGCGATGCGCTATGGTAAAGCAGAACATGAATGTTTATCAGCCCTAAGTGCTTTGCAACAGTCCTACCTAAACAATCACACTGATGAGTTTGTACCTGCCACAGTGATCGTAGATCAAGCAGGCCAAGCGGCGACCATTGAAGATGGGGACGCTGTGATTTGTGTTAACTTTAGACCTGATCGTACCCGCGAAATAACCCAAGCCTTTGTAGATGAAGAGTTTGAGCATTTTGATCGAGGCGTGCCTCTTGATCTTGCTGAATTTGTGATGATGACAGAATACAGCGCCAACATAGACACGGCATGCGCCTTCCCTCCTAGTGACTTGAAAAATGACATTGGTGAAGTGATGGCTAATCATGGAAAAACCCAACTTCGCATCGCTGAAACTGAAAAATACGCTCACGTCACCTTTTTCTTTAGTGGTGGCCAAGAAACACTTTATCCTGGAGAGAGCCGCGAGCTGATCCCGTCACCTAACGTTGCCACCTACGACTTGCAGCCTCAGATGAGCGCCCCAGAACTAACTGACAAGCTTGTAGCTGCCATCGAAAGCCGCGACTACGATTTAATCGTATGTAATTTTGCTAACGCAGATATGGTGGGCCATACGGGTAAATTTGATGCGGCTGTTAAAGCTGTTGAGGCTGTTGATGCTTGCCTTGCACGTATTATTACTGCTTTAGAGAAGGTTGATGGTGAAGCCTTAATTACCGCGGATCATGGCAACGTAGAGCTGATGACCAACCCTACTACGGGCCAACCCCATACTGCCCATACCTTGTGGCCTGTGCCTTTAGTGTACGTGAGTAGCAGAAATGGCAATGCCAAGCTGTCTTCTGGGGTACTGGCTGACCTAGCACCTACATTGTTGCACTTAATGGGTTTAGAACAACCCAAAGAAATGACTGGCCATAATTTGGTGGAATTTAACTAAATTGCGCATTATAGCCCGCTTAATTCTTGGGTTGCTGCTGGTGTTGAGCACAAACGTATGTGCCGATACTGAGCAGCAAGTGCAGCAACGTGTGCAGCAACTAAAAAGTGATATTGGTGATTTACAGACTTGGCTTAAAGAAGCACAAAACCAAGCCTCTGATATACAGCAACAGCTGCAAAGAAGTGAAACTAAAATAAGCTCTCTTACTAAAGCTATAAAAGAAAATAAACAAGCAAGCCAGCAATCCACATCACTTCGTGAAAAACTAGAACTACAATCTAGTCACTTCCAAGATGCCTTAGCAGAGCAAGAACAGCAGCTAAGTAGCCAGTTGAAACGCCAGTATCAACAGGGCAAAAGCTCAACCAGTAGTGTGTTGCTTAGTTTGGATAATCCTTCAGCCTTAGCTCGTAACATGGCGTACTACCAATATTTAAATCAAGCCAGTGCAGAACAAATGGCCGCTTATCGTCAGACTTTAAATGGACTTAATCAAGTACAACAAAAGCAAGCTGACATCACCTTAGAGTTACAGCAAAAAGCTCAAAAACTTGAAGCCCAAACGCAAAGCCTAAAACAAGCTAAAGCTAAACTTTCCTCCACTCTTAAAGCCTTAAACAGCGAAAAATTGTCAAAAGCTCAGCGCTTAAACAATGCTAAAAACAATCAAATACAAGCACAAGACTTGCTAGAGCAGATACAAATTGCCCTTGCCAAAGCCAACATTCAAGTGGCAGATACACCACTAGCTAGCGCTAAAGGCCTGCTACCTTGGCCGCTAAAAGGCAAAGTGCTCAACCGCTTTGGTGTAGAACAAACAAGCTATCCTTTAAGCCAACAAGGCTGGTTGATTGCCGCTCCAGAAGGCTCCGACGTGAAGGCTGTGCATGGCGGCCTAGTGGTGTTTTCGGATTGGTTAAAAGGTTATGGATTGGTTATCATGTTGGACCACGGTGATGGGTTTTTAAGCCTGTATGGGCAAAATCAAGCGCTTTATTTGTCGACTGGCGAACAAGCTACGTCGCAGCAACTTATCGCAACAAGTGGCAGATCTGGCGGTAATACCCAAGCCGCTTTATACTTTTCATTACGCCAACAAGGTAAGCCCTTAAACCCTAAACAATGGTTACAATAAAACATGCTATGCGAAATAAATTTAGCAAGCTAACCACAAAAATACCATCGGCAAAGCCTGCCACGCACCTGATTCTAGCCTTTGTATTGGGTACATTGAGCATTGCACATGCCCTTGCAGATACGCCAGCAGCTCAAGTGAGCCCTTCCCAATCTAACACAGCGGTTAATGCTGCCGTGCCATTAGCTCAGTTACAATCTTTTGTTGCTGTGTATGAACGCATACGCCAACACCATGTGACACCCAAAACAGATGCGCAGCTGCTGCAGTTGGCCCTGGAAGGATTGATTTTAAAGCTTGATCGCTTTTCCAGCTATTTAGATGCGCAAGATATGGCATCGCTTCAACAAGATACTAGGGGGCAATATCCTGGCATTGGCATAGAAATAGTCCCTGAAGGCAACTTTATTCGGGTGATTACGCCTATCGACGACACCCCAGCATCTCGCGCAGGAATAAAGCCTGGAGACTGGATCACCCATGTGCAAGGTAAAACCATAAAAGGGCTAGATGCACAGGACATAGTGCAGCTGATGGCTGGTGATGTGGACTCTCAAATCACCTTGACGATACTGCGAAATGGTGAAACCTTTACCATAACCCTAACCCGTGAAGTGATCACCACCCAAAGTGTTCGCAGCCAGCTAATGTCAGACAATGTGGGCTATCTGCGTATTAGCCTTTTTCAAGACCAAACTGGGGAAGATTTAATCGCCCAAATGCAGGCCTTAAAAACAGCCGGTGCTGATCGTTGGTTATTAGATTTAAGAAATAACCCTGGAGGCACTTTGTTGGCAGCGGCAACAGTAGCCGATGCATTCTTATCTAAAGGTGTTATCGTGACGACAAAAGCCCGCCAAACTGAAGACGACCTGCGCTTTGATGCCAGTGATGCAGACCCAAGTGAAGGCTTGCCTCTAGTGGTATTAATTAACCAAGGTAGTGCCTCATCTTCAGAAATTGTGGCAGGTGCCATCAAAGATCACCAGCGCGGACAACTCATGGGCAATACTAGTTTTGGCAAAGGTTCTGTTCAGTCTATTATTCCACTGCCACAAGGCACAGGCGTTAAGCTCACAACGGCCTATTACTTCACGCCTGCAGGCCATAACATCCACTTAAAAGGTATCAAGCCTAACGTAAGCGTGAGTAATACCGAGACAGACACTGAAGATGACTTGCAACTCAAAACCGCCATAGCCCTGCTTAAGTCTGCAGGGAATAAAAAATAATATAATGCACACAACCAAAGCGCGATCTAACAAAACTTCCCTCGCTAGGCACTGCATGATTGGGTGCTTGTTGGTTTGGTTTATGAGTAGCACCCATTTAGCTAAAGCAGATGTATTTCAGCCTTCTATGGTCATTATCATAGACGACTTAGGCTACAATCTTGCCAACGGCTTAGGTATCGTGAACTTACCAGGGCCTGTTACCTTGGCGATAATCCCCCACACCCGCCATGGAGCTTTATTGGCACGAACTGGCGCTGCAGCAGATAAACAAATCATGCTACACGTGCCCATGCAAAATCATGCAGGCATCAAGCTAGGTAAGGGTGGCCTTACTTTAGATATGGATGAAAGAACCTTTAAAGATATATTAAGACAGGATGCAGCCAACATACCCTTCACTCAAGGATTAAATAACCACATGGGCAGCGCACTGACCGAACAAGTTTTACCCATGAAATGGACTATGGATGTGGCCAAAGAGCTAGAGCTGTTTTTTGTAGACAGCCGCACCACAGCCACAAGCGTTGCCTGGCAACAAGCTATTGCGCAAAAGGTGCCCACACTGAAACGGGATGTTTTTTTAGATAACAACACCAGTACTGAAGCTTTAGAGATCCAATTTCAACAAGCAATGAATATTGCTCGAGAAAATAAATTCGCCGTCCTCATTGGCCACCCTTATCCAGAAACCATCGCATTTTTAAACCAGTCTCTTGGTAAACTTGATGAAGCTGGTATAAAGCTGGTGTCAGCCTCAGCGCTCATTGAGCTGCTACAGCCGCATCTCAATGCCCTTTGAGGCCATGTATTGTTTGGCTTGTGGGATGGTGTATTCATTGAAGTGAAAAATACTCGCTGCTAGCACTGCATCGGCTTTACCTTCAGTAACACCCTCTACTAGATGATCTAAGTTACCCACACCGCCAGACGCAATCACAGGCACAGAAACTGCATCACTTATGGTGCGTGTTAGGCCGAGGTCATAACCGTTTTTAACGCCATCTTGATCCATACTGGTAAGGAGTATTTCACCCGCACCATAGCTCACCATCTTGGTCGCCCATTCAACCGCGTCAAGACCTGTGGCTTTGCGCCCGCCATGGGTGAAAATCTCCCACCGTAAAGGCTCACCAGGAGCACTGACTTGTTTTGCATCAATAGCAACCACAATACACTGTACACCAAAGCGATCTGCTGCTTGCTGGACAAAATCTGGGTTAAACACGGCGGCAGAATTAATACCTACTTTATCTGCACCTGCATTGAGCATCCGGCGAATATCTTCACAACTTCTAATACCACCACCCACTGTTAGGGGGATGAACACCTGGCTAGCCATTTTTTCAACCGTGTGCACCATGGTGTCACGGTTTTCGTGGGTAGCACCTATGTCTAAAAAGGTGATTTCATCAGCGCCCTGCTCATTATATCGTTTAGCGACTTCCACAGGATCGCCAGCGTCTCTAATGTCAACAAACTGCACACCTTTAACTACACGGCCATTGCTCACGTCTAAACAGGGAATAATACGTTTAGCTAAACCCATCAGAGTCTCCTTAAAATAGGTAAAATTTAGCTAGCATCACAATAAGCTTGGGCGGCGGCCAAATCTAACGTGCCTTCATAAATAGCGCGCCCTGTAATAGCACCTACAATGCCATCGCCCGATACAGCTGCAAGTGCGCGTACATCATCCATATTAGTCACACCACCAGAGGCAATCACTGGGATACCCGCGGTTTTTGCTAAATGACGCGTGGCTTCTACGTTCACACCCTGCATCATGCCGTCACGGGCAATGTCTGTGTACACGATAGAGCTGACCCCATCGTTCGCAAAACGCTTGGCCAAATCGACTGCTTTGACATCGGTCACTTCAGCCCACCCTTCCACAGCGACCATGCCATCGCTGGCATCTAAGCCGACAATGATACGACCAGGAAAATCTTTACATGCTTGAGTCACAAAATCTGGGTCACGCACAGCTTGGGTGCCAATAATTACATACTCGACACCTGCTTGTAGGTATGCTTCGATAATCTCTACATTGCGGATACCACCACCAATTTGGATAGGCAGTTTGGGATGTGCCATGGCAATGGCTTTAACGATCTCTCCGTTCACAGGGTTGCCAGCAAAGGCTCCGTTTAGATCCACTAAATGTAATCTTCTGCATCCTGCACTCACCCATTGATTGGCTACGGCCACTGGGTCGGCAGAGAATACCGTAGAGTCTTCCATGCGGCCTTGACGTAAGCGCACACATTCACCATCTTTTAAATCGATGGCCGGAATCATTAATAAAGGGTTTTGAGACATAGACTATTTTCGGTAGGGTTTAACTACCGTCCCACTTTAAAAAGTTTTGTAAAAGTTTAAGACCAGCAAGGTGGCTTTTTTCTGGATGAAACTGAACTGCAAACACGTTTTCTTGGGCTAAAGCCACATCAAACTCAAGGCCATAATCACACGTAGCTGCTACTAAATCACGTGTTTGAGTACGCACATAATAGCTGTGTACAAAATAAAACCGGCTATTGTCTTCAATACCCTGCCACAATTTGTGAGGCTTTTGCTGCACTTGGCTCCAGCCCATGTGTGGCACTTTCAAATGGGCTTGTTGCACCCTGGGTTGGTCGCCAAAGAAAGATACATCACCTGGCAGCTGCGCCAAACAATCCACTCCACCATTCTCGCTAGAGCGCTGCATAAGCGCCTGCATGCCTACACAGATACCCAAAATCGGCTTCTTGCCCATTTGGTCGGCTACAATCTGATCAACCCCCAGACGCTTAATTTCGGCCATACAATCACGCATAGCGCCTACACCTGGCAAAACAACACGATCACACGCTTCGATTTTGGCGGCATCGTTTGTCACATAAACGCGAGTATCAGGGCAAACGTGTTCTAAGGCTTTGGCAACAGAGTGCAAGTTACCCATGCCATAGTCAATTACTGCAATGGATTTCATAATGAGCCTATCAATACAGAGCTTATAAACTGCCTTTGGTGGAGGGCATCATTCCTGCCATACGCTCATCAGCACTTAAGGCCATACGCAAAGCACGACCAAAGGCTTTAAACACTGTTTCTGCTTGGTGATGGGCATTTTTGCCGCTAAGGTTGTCAATATGCAACGTAAGCTTGGCATGATTAACAAACCCACGGAAAAACTCATCAAATAAATCCACATCAAAACCACCAATGCGGCCGCGCGTGTATTTAACATGGTTAAACAATCCTGGACGACCAGAAAAATCCATCACTACGCGACTTAAGGCTTCATCAAGCGGAACATAAGCAGATCCATAACGGGTCAGGCCTTTTTTGTCACCCACAGCTTGGTCAATGGCCATACCTAAGGTAATACCCAAATCTTCCACAGTGTGGTGGGCATCGATATGTAAATCGCCTTTGGCATTAATGTCTAAGTCAATTAACCCATGACGGGCGACTTGTTCTAACATATGATCCAAAAAAGGCAGCCCTGTGACACACTTAAACACACCAGTGCCATCTAGATTTACACTCACTGTGATTTGAGTTTCTAAAGTATTACGTTCTACGGTGGCGGTACGTGCCGACATGAGATGTCCTCGCGTTGAAAAAGTATGGCTACACAATATGCCTAGATTATACGACCTTTAGGCACTCATTTACACAGCACAAGCGCACCAAACACGATAAAACAATTGTATACTTGCTAATACTTACTTTTACTCACTCACAAGCCGCCAATTAATGACGACAAACGCCTCTTTTGCTAAACAACTACTCATTTGGTTTGACCAACACGGTCGCCACCACCTGCCTTGGCAAAAAGACCGCACAGGCTATCGTGTGTGGGTATCTGAGATCATGTTGCAACAAACCCAAGTCGCCACGGTGATACCCTATTTTGAGCGTTTCATGGCCCGCTTTCCTACGGTTACAGACTTAGCTGACGCGCCCAGTGATGAGGTGTTAGCGCTTTGGACAGGCCTGGGCTATTACAGCCGCGCCCGTAACCTTCATGCCAGCGCTATTGACGTGGTAGCGCAACACCAAGGTGAAATGCCAACCAACATAGATGATCTTATCTCACTCAAAGGTATTGGCAGGTCAACTGCAGGTGCAATCATAAGCCAAGCCTATAACAACCATGGCGTTATACTAGATGGGAACGTTAAACGACTTCTGACCCGTTTATACGCCATACAAGGATGGCCTGGACAAAGCCAAATAGACAAACAGTTGTGGGAAATAGCCACCGAACTTACACCCAACATGCGCAACGCTGATTACACTCAAGCGATCATGGACATAGGCGCAACCATCTGTAAACCCAAACAACCCTTATGTGTGGCTTGCCCTATGCAAGCAAGGTGTCAAGCACTGGCACACGACCAAGTCACTCACATACCCACGCCCAAACCTAAAAAAGTAATCCCACACAAAAGCATCAGCGTATTGTTACTCAAAAATAAGCAAGGACAAACTCTTCTAGAGCAAAGGCCAAGCAAAGGCATTTGGGGCGGACTTTGGAGCCTGCCAGAATTTGCCGACCTAAAGAGCCTACAAACACAGCTAGCTTTAGATGGCTTGCCTACCAACACCCAACCTATCACCCCTATTAAGCATGTATTCAGTCATTACAAGCTCACTATAGAACCACATCTTTTGGTATTAGAGAACACACCCAAAAAAGTTTCCGAAAAAGCTAAAAGCCAGTGGTACGACACCCAACAACTGCATACAATAGGCTTAGCTACTCCTATCAAAAAACTACTCGAGAAAATCTAATGAGCCGCACCGTTTTTTGCAGCAAATACAAAACCGACATGGAAGCCATGGATCGTCCTCCATTTCCAGGCGCCAAAGGGCAAGCGTTATTTGAAACTTTATCCAAACAAGCATGGCAAGACTGGCTTGCACACCAAACCATGCTGATCAATGAAAAACACCTAAACATGATGGACCCAGAAAACAGAGCCTACTTACAAGGTGAGCTAGAGAAATTTGCCTCTGGCAAAGATTACGACCTAGCAGATGGGTATGTTGCGCCCACTGATTAAGCAAAACCTACTAGAATGAAGAAAATAACCAAATTTCAGCAACTTATTGTTGACAGCAAAATTCAAAACGGGTTTAATACGGCCCTCTTCTTGGTAGCGTAACACCCTGCAACCAACACAGAAGAAAGCAAGAAGTAATGCCCGGATAGCTCAGTCGGTAGAGCAGAGGATTGAAAATCCTCGTGTCGGCGGTTCGATTCCGTCTCCGGGCACCACCACTCCCACAACACGCTCCACAGCCCTTAGTATACAACACTTTCAGGCTAACTCAGTACAATTCCTGCAACTTTTCCTGAAACCAGAATATGTCACTGCTGTAGGTAGCGCAAAGTATGCAGCCATTGGAAACAACGAATACTTGCAACCTTTAGCCAGGCATCTCACAAAGGAACATTCTGCTAATGGCTAGCCTCAATCATCACCCCCCACTCTATAACTGGGCGTAGCCAGCGACAAAAAACAGCCGTAAGGCATTGTAATATAACAACAAATGCACACCAAAACGCACTATCGAAATTGAATATATAGGCTTAATGTGTTAATATATACAGACATTAACACACTCAAGCTGGTGCTCTATTTTGAAGTAGTCTGCTCGCCATAATGCCCCACACCCTGAATTACCCACGGGGGAGTATATTTAAGCCCGTCAACATAGGGGTATCTGGGTAGATACATTGCACATCAAATTAGACCGTCTAGTGCAGTGCTTTATGCTCCAACATATAGCTATAATGGGCACATGCACCATGAGCGTAAAAAGTACGCCATATAAACAGCTTTTATTTTATTAGGTTCTAAACTTTTGAATTATCGCCGTGAAATAGATGGCCTAAGAGCTATCGCAGTTATTCCTGTGATCTTATTCCATGCTGGATTCAGCCTGTTTTCAGGTGGATTTGTAGGTGTAGATGTTTTCTTTGTCATCAGTGGCTACTTAATCACAAGCGTATTGTTGCATGACATGTCCTTGGGAACGTTCAGCTTTTCTGACTTCTATGAGCGCCGAGCTAGGCGTATATTACCAGCATTGTTTTTCGTCCTACTAGTTTGCTTGCCTTTCGCCTGGCAGTGGATGCTAGCTGGGCAGTTAAAGGATTTTGGGGCCAGTCTGTTCTCCACAGCAACCTTCTTATCGAATTTTTACTTTTTCAGCCAGGTAAACTACTTCGCCACCAATGCAGAGATGCAACCATTACTTCATACATGGAGTCTGTCGGTAGAGGAACAGTATTACTTTCTTTTTCCTCCAGTATTGCTAGCGATGTTTAAGTTTAGGAAAATGAAAGCTATATGGCTAGTGGCCATTACTACAGTAGTGAGCTTCATTGTTGCAGAGTATGCTTTATATCAAGGAGCAGAGTGGAGTTTCTTCTTTGCTGGATCCCGCATGTGGGAAATCGGGGCCGGATCCCTAGCGGCCTTCGTGATCCAAAAGAGAGGCGTTATCCCTAATAACAGTTTAGCTCTAATCGGCTTAGCGGCTATCTGGGTAGCCTTTTTCAGTTATGATAAGAGCACCCCTTTTCCAGGGCGCTACGCCCTTCTACCAGTCGCAGGGACAACGCTTTTAATACTCTATGCAGGGAAGGGCACTTGGGTGGCTCAGTTGTTGAGCACACGCATTCTTGTGAGTATAGGATTAATTAGCTACAGTGCCTATCTATGGCATCAACCTTTATTTGCTTTTACACGCATACGTCTAATTCATGAGCCGTCATGGCAGCTAATGTTAACCCTATCCTTGGCTGCTCTAGTAATGGCAGCCTTCAGTTGGCGCTACATCGAACAACCTTTCAGGGGTAAGTCTCCACTGCTGCAAGGAAAAAAAGAAGTGTATCTTGCTAGTGTCCTTGGACTAATCCTGTTTGCTTCTCTTGGTGCTTTCTTATACAGCATGAAAGGCATTCCACAGCGCCTGCCAAACAATGTCTCTGCTCTAGAAGGGATGGTAGGCCAACATTCTTCACCCTGCACAAGAAG
>JAIBDW010000101.1 GCA_024686035.1 Oceanospirillaceae bacterium | reverse complement strand
ATGCATGATATGATTCAACGCTTAAGGCCTGAAGCACTGGATATGTTTGGCTTAAAGGCTGCGATTGAACAATGCATTGATGTATTTCGTTTGGATGAACAAGGTGTTGAGTTAGACCTTTACATTGATGACGCGGTAAATAGCGTTGAAGAAATAATTAGTATTGCAAGTTACCGAATAGTACAAGAACTGGTTAATAATGCGATCAAACACGCTAAGCTAACTCAATTGAAGGTGTCTGTAAGGGTTGACACTAATGACATGGTCATTTGTGTTGAAGACAACGGCATCGGTTTTGATCCACTTATAAATAAAGCAGGTTTTGGTTTGTCTGGGGTGGATGAGCGTGCAAGATCTTTAGGTGGTATGGCTGATATCGACAGCCAAATTGATGAGGGTGTGCAGGTGCTTGTGCGTATTCCTTTACCTCAAGGCTAGGCTATCACCTATGCCTATGCCCCATGCCATGCTATTAGGCTAAATCACCCAAGTATATGGAGAAAGTGTTTTGGATTTAGGTGTTAGATTAAAAACTATTCGCAAGCGCATGGGGCTTTCTCAAAGAGAGCTAGCCAAACGAGCAGGCGTGACCAATAGCACCATTTCAATGATCGAGAAAAACACCGTAAGCCCATCTTTTAGTTCTTTGCTTAAAGTGCTTAAAGGTTTTCCTATGGGTGTAGAAGAGTTCTTCACCACGGACCTGGTCATGAGCAACCAAGTGGTTTTTAAGGCTGCTGAGCAGGCAGATATGAGTGCTCAGGGAGTGGCCATAAAGCTGATTGGCCACAGTATCGCGCAGCGTAATATATCCATGCTCAGTGAAACCTACCCTCCAGGGGCAGACACAGGTGAGGAGATGATAACCTATGAAGGTGAAGAAGCAGGCATTGTGGTTCAAGGAAAAATCGAACTCACCGTCGATCAACACGTTTATCAGCTAGACACAGGAGATGGTTACTTTTTCCATACCCATCTACCTCACCGCTTTCGCAATCTAGGTGATGCCACCGCTAAAGTGGTGAGCGCCAATACAGGCCATCTCACCCGCTAGTGGCGTTAAACAATGTACCTAAAGCATATCGCGTAATCGATACCAAGCCATAGCTAACACTAGTGCAGGTGTTTTAAAGAGGGTGCCGCCAGGAAAGGGTAAATGGTTAATCTGATTAAACAGATCAAATCGTTCAGTTTGGCCTGCCACAGCTTCTGCTAATAGTTTGCCAGCCAAACCTGTAGCAGCAATACCATGGCCAGAAAATCCTTGAGCAAAATACAAATCTTGGCCCAATTGTCCAAAGTGCGGCCCACGATTCATAGTAATAGCCACATTACCGCCCCAAGCATAGTCCATTTTTACGTCAGCTAATTGCGCAAATACATGGAGCATACGCTGGCGCATAGCTTGGGTAAGATTGGATGGTGCTAGAGTAGAGTAGCTTACTCGACCACCAAAGAGCATGCGGTAGTCTGCGGACATACGAAAATAATCCAACACAAAGTTTATGTCAGCAACCGCCATATTATTACCAATTAAAGCTTCAGCCCTGTCTTTACCAAGGGGCTCGGTGGCGCCAATATAGGTGCCTACAGGCATAATCTTATTACTAATTTCAGGTACTAGTTTACCTAAATAAGCATTGCCACAAAAAAGCACTTGGCCAGCCGTAACGCTTGCGTGTTGAGTATGACAAACATTGGCGTTAGATTTTCTAGTCACTTTGGTCACTGCAGACTCTGTGTATATGGTTACACCAGCCTCCAAAGCAGCTTTGGCCAAACCTAAGGTATAATTGAGAGGATGGATGTGACCAGAGTTGGTATCATAAAGCCCCCCAATATAACGCTCACTAGCCATGTTGGATTGCACTTGCTGCTTGTCCCAGAGGCTTAAGCTACCATAGCCATAGTCATTTTCTAAAGAACTTTGCCATGCTTCTAGCTCATGCATTTGCCTTGGTTTTATCGCCGCGTGTAGATGACCTTGTCGAAGGTCACATTTGATTTGATGTTGCTCTACCCTTTGTCGCAATATATCAATGGCTTCTACAGACATATCCCACATGGCTTTGGCAGCTAACTTGCCAACAGACTTTTCGATGACAGGCATGTCACAACCAAAACCAAAAATCATTTGCCCGCCGCTTCGTCCAGAAGCCCCCCAACCTATTACATTGGCTTCGATAACAGTGACCTTATAGCCTCGTTCTGCCAAATTTAGGGCCGCACTAAGCCCGGTAATACCAGCACCGACCACGCATACATCTGCTGTATGGCTGCCCTGCAGTTTAGGGCATTTAATGTGTTGGTTCGCACTTGCTGCGTAGTATGAGTGAGTGTGTTTTTGGCTCATAAAAGTCCTATAAATTAAAAACAGGCAGACATTTAAAGGGTACGTTGATACCAGTCTATTTCCAGGCTGCTTACGTGCCGGTTAAATTGGGTGTATTCATGTTGTTGCACCTGCACATAAACCCGCAAAAAATTTGCCCCAAAAGCATGTTCAGCAAACTTGCTGTTGCTCAATAGAGTATAGGCATCTACCCAGCTTAGGGGCAAGCTAGGGGTTACTTTTTCTGCCCCATTTCCTGTAGTTTGTGGGCTCAATACCAACGCATTATTGATGCCATGAAGGGCACCAGCAAGTATAGCCGCCATGGCTAAATAAGGGTTTGCATCGGCGCCAGCCACACGATGTTCAATCCGTGTGGCGAAGCTGTCACCGTTAGGAATGCGCAGGGCCACAGTGCGGTTATCCACCCCCCATGTTGGCGCCATGGCGACAAAGAAGTCAGGTTCAAAGCGGCGATACGAATTCACTTTAGGGCATAGTAAGGCCATCGTCTGTGCCATAGTCGTTTGTAGTCCAGCCAGAGCGTTACTTAATATGGTATTAGGTTGTTGTTGATGACAAGCAAATACATTGACGCCCTTGGCATCAAGTAAGCTCATGTGAATGTGCATGCCACTGCCTGCTTGGTCAGCATAGGGCTTGGCCATAAAAGTAGCACTAAAGCCGTGCTTTTTACTGACACTTTTGATAATACGTTTTAATAAAATGGCTTGGTCACAAGCCAGTACCGGGTCTGCTACATGCTGCAGATTTATTTCAAATTGCCCAGGAGCATACTCTGCAACAGCGGTAGATGCCGGAATGTTTTGTACTTGTGCAACAAGCATAATGTCATCTAAAAGCGCACTGTAGTCATCTAAATTATCTACCGCATAAACTTGAGTATCAGTCTCACGAAGGCCCGTGGCTGGGGCGATTGGAGGCTGCAGCAGACCGGACTTAAGGCGTCTAGTGTCAGTCACATAAAACTCTAACTCAACGGCGACCATGGGTGTTAAACCTTGGCTTTGAAAGTCGTCGCAAATTTGATCTAGCACATGGCGGGGATTAGCAAAATAAGCTTCGCCAGGGGCTTGTTCCATGGTCAGCAAACACTGGGCCATGGGCTTTTTGTGCCACGGCACCATGGTTAAGGAATGTGGGACAACTCTACAGGGTTGGTCACAATCGCCGGTATCAAAGCCAATGCCTGTGCTTTCTACGGTATTGCCATTAATATCAAGGGCAAACACTGAGCCAGGCAAATAAATGCCTTGCTTATATACTTTGAGCAACTGGCGTGCAGGTATGCGTTTGCCTCGTAAAACGCCATGTTGGTCAGGCAGTAACAAGTCGACACCCACAAGATCTGGATGAGCAGCAAGGAAAGCTTCAGCTTCGCTGCTTGCGGCGATAGTATGGGGCATGAATTAATGTCTCTTTATTGAGTGTATCCAAGATGGTAGCAGAAAGGTGGCGATAGACAAGCTTCCAGCTCTAGTTGTTTGGAATAATATGATTATTTTTTATAAACAACCCTAAATGTAGCCTATATATTTAAAAATAGTAAAAATTAATTGTTAAAAAACAATAGATTGAAAGAGTTTAAAACAAAAACCATGGTCTTTAATTAGGTGTTCATAATAATATACGGGATGCTTGAAGATCAAAACAGCTTTATGCTATTGTCAGAGCAGTTAATAATGGCTTATTCCAGCCCCAAACCTACCCCTATGGTTATATCTAATGATGTCTAAGCCGCTAATTGGCCTTGTGTGTGAAGTGAGTCAGGATGGCCTCCACCCCTATCATCGGGTGAGTGAGAAATATGCCCGAGCCGTGGTAGATGCAATGGGAGCCGTGCCGGTATTGATTCCAGCACTAACTAATGCTGAACATCAGCTGGGCATGGATATAGACGCTCTTTTGAGCCACCTTAATGGTGTGCTTTTACCTGGGGGCTTTAGTAATGTGGAGCCCCATCATTACGGTGAAGCTAGCCGCAAAGGCACTTTTCACGATAAAACTAGAGATGCGCTAGCCTTGGCGTTAATCCCAAAGGCGATAAATCGTGGCGTACCTCTGTTGGCCATTTGTAGAGGTTTTCAAGAAATGAACGTCGCTTATGGTGGAAGCTTACATCAGCATGTACAAGAGTTAGATGGTTATCATGACCACCGAGAAGATAAAGCCTGTGCCATAGAAGTCCAATACGGTCATAGCCATAGCATTACCTTAACCCATAATGGTTTGCTGCAGCAGTTATATGGCCAATCAGAGGCTAGAGTAAATTCACTTCACGGCCAAGGCATCCATAAGTTAGGCCAAGGCCTAAGGGTTGAGGCGATGTCTGATGATGGTTTAGTTGAAGCCCTCACAGACCCCAATGGACAAAGGTTTAATTTAGCAGTGCAGTGGCACCCAGAGTACCAAGTTACTAAAGATGACTTCTATCAATCTATTTTTTCTGCCTTTGCTGTCGCTTGCAACAGCCATATGCAAACTAAGGCCGTGGGTAATTTATGACTAATTTTAATGGCCTTAAAGCTTGGCTTAAAGAGCACAAAATAACAGAAGTTGAGTGTGTGGTAAGTGATCTTACAGGTATAGCACGGGGCAAAATCATGCCGGCGTCTAAGTTTTGTGACGATGCTGGAATTCGTTTGCCAGAAGGGGTGTTGGTGTCCACGGTAACAGGGGACTATTTAGATGACTACAGCATGATTGACCCTGCAGAAATTGATGTTTATCTAAAGCCAGACATTAATGCAGCACACTTATTGCCTTGGGCAAGTGAACCCACTGCGCAAATCATCCATGATTGTTATGACATTAATGGCCAACTTGTTGATTTAGCGCCGCGCACCATATTGCGCAAAGTGCTTAAGTTGTATTCTGACATGGGGCTGACACCCATTGTCGCTCCTGAAGCTGAGTTTTATCTCACCCAAAAAAGCCTAAACCCCGATTCCCCTTTGGAGCCACCCGTAGGCAGAACTGGCCGTGCCGAAACTGGCCGTCAGTCATACAGTATTGATGCTGTAAATGAATTTGATCCACTTTTTGAAGACGTATACGACTATTGCGAAGCGCAAAACCTTGACGTAGAAACCCTGATCCATGAAGAAGGTTTAGGGCAGATGGAAATCAACTTTCGCCATGGGCAAGCCTTGCCTTTGGCAGATCAGGTGTTCTTGTTTAAGCGCACTTTGCGAGAAGCGGCGTTTAAGCATAATTTATCCGCCACTTTTATGGCTAAGCCACTACAAAATCAAGCGGGCAGCTCCATGCATATCCATCAAAGTATGTTGGATGCTCAGGGCAATAATATATTTGTGAGCGAAGATGGCACCATTAGTGAATCCCTTAAGCACTATATTGGGGGCCTACAAAAATACACCAAAGCGGCCACCGCTTTATTTGCACCCAATGTCAATTCATACCGACGCTTCTTAAAAGATGAATCAGCCCCAGTCAACATGCATTGGGGCTTTGACAATCGTACTGTAGGCTTAAGGGTGCCAGAAAAAACAGGCCCCAATGTACGTGTTGAAAACAGAGTAGGCGGTGCCGATGCCAACCCCTATTTAGCCATGGCGGCAACACTTGCATGCGGCTATTTAGGCATGCAAGAAAAATTGGAGCCTAGCGCACCAGTAGAAGGCAGTGCATATGATAAAGGCACCAGGGAATTACCTCGCAGCTTAACCGAAGCCCTTATTCAACTAGACCGTTGTGAGCCTTTACGAGAAATATTTGGCGACCGATTCGTGAAAGCGTATTTGGCAGTCAAAGAAAAAGAAAATGATAACTTCATGCAGGTCATTAGTTCTTGGGAACGTGAATACCTGCTACTAAGTGTGTAATAGGAATGACTAAAATGAACGCAAAACAACATGATACAAAAGCCCTACAAGAACTAGACAAGCAGCACTATATGCACCCGTTTACTGACTCTAAAGCGATGCATGAAAAAGGCACTCGCATCATAACAGGGGCTGATGGTTGTT
>JAIBDW010000139.1 GCA_024686035.1 Oceanospirillaceae bacterium | reverse complement strand
GTTTTATTAAAGCAAGGTGACGCGTTAGACCAGCAGCGTCTCAACACCAATCGCCAGTTTCTGGTTAAGCTAGCCAAGCTTGACTCGATCACATGGTTAGATGAGGTTTCTGAGGCACCATTAAGCGCGACGGCATTGGTGGGAACGCTTGAGGTGTTAGTGCCTATGTCCGGCCTTATTGATAAGGACGCTGAGCTTGGCCGGTTGAATAAGGAGTTAGGTCGACTTCAGGGTGAAATTAAACGCCTTAGTGGAAAACTGGGTAATGCTAAATTTGTGGATAAGGCGCCAGAGGAAGTCATTGAAAAAGAAAGAACTAAATTAAAAGATGCACAAACTGCTGCAGCAACCTTGCAGCAACAAGTGGAAAAAATCAAAGCAATTTAGTGTTTTCAACGGGATATGCTTGATGTGAGCAGTATTGCTCACAGGTAAACAGGTAATAGTAGGGGTGTTGTTTGACTTGTCTGTTAATGTGGTGCTAGACTACGTACCGCACTAGCTTGACCGTTACGTGTGAAGACCCAAACCGTAATTTGCGCACCCTCATAGGTTTACCTATGTGACAAACCGCGCAGATACTTGCGGTTTGTCAAATTAATTTAGTAGCAAAGAGTAAGAATATGAGCAAAGGTACAGTAAAGTGGTTTAACGCCGATAAAGGTTTCGGTTTCATCACTCCAGAAGATGGCGGAAAAGATTTATTCGTACATCACTCTGAAATCCGCAATGGCGGCGGTTACGCAACTTTGAACGACGGTCAAGCCGTAGAATTCGAAGTTGGCCAAGGCCAAAAAGGCCCTTGCGCCAACAATGTTGTTCCTTCTTAATTCGTTAAGAAAATAACATTACAGAAAACGCCGCTTTTAGCGGCGTTTTTTTTGGCTTTAAGAAAGTAAAAGCAATGACCTAACGGCTATTAAAACAAAATAAAACCATGGTTTTTTCCAGTCTTTCTCAGTGACTCAAGGCCTAGATTTTATGATACTGCATAGTGCGGCCTAGCCGACTATATGACGCATAATGTTGCCTAGTTGCTGCTAATATGTCCTCATCCTGCACCACTAGTTCAATTATTCGTTGAAAATTCTCAGGTGCCAATTGCTGACTTAGGTTAATGCATATTTCATGATGAGCCGTTGAAACCGTGTCAGGCCAGCCCAGCACCACAGTAGCTTTGGCGTCTTCGTGAGCCAAGGCGTGAGGAATAAAAGAATCTGGCTTAAAGGCCCAAATGTATTGGTCTAGGTGCATAGCCTCTGCTTCATTTTGACAAAGCACACACACTTTTTGATTAGCACTGAGGCTTTTTTCTAGCAAGCGGCATAGCAGCGGATAGCGGCTAGCCGGATCGCTAGATTTGAGCTGATAAAAATCTGCTCGACTCATGATTACACCTGGTTAACGATGTGCTGGACCAATAAGGGCACGCATCGGCCGGTTGAGCCTTTTTGGGCGCCTGAGGTCCATGCTGTTCCGGCAATATCTAAATGTGCCCAAGTGAAACTTTCGGCAAACCGGGACAAGAAGCACGCTGCGGTAATGGCACCTGCTGAACGGCCACCAATATTACCTAAATCTGCAAAGTTACTGTCCAACTGTTGTTGGTATTCTTCGCCCATAGGCAATTGCCATGCACTATCAAATGCCTGCTTACCCGCAGACATAATGCTAGCAGCAAATTGGTCATCATTACTCATAACCGCACTGGTGTGATGGCCCAGGGCGATAATACAGGCCCCAGTAAGGGTTGCTACATCAACAACAGTTTTAGGGTTAAAGCGCTCAGCGTAGGTTAACGCATCGCACAATACAAGGCGCCCTTCAGCATCTGTATTAAGCACCTCCACTGTTTTTCCGGACATTGTAGTGTAGATGTCACCAGGCTTAGATGCGGTGCTTGAAGGCATGTTTTCGGCACTGGCTACTATGGCCACCACATTGACTTTAAGGTTCATGTTGATAATCGCTTGCATGGCGCCCATTACACTTGCTGCCCCGCACATGTCGTATTTCATTTCATCCATCGCAGCGCCAGGTTTAATGCTAATGCCCCCTGAGTCAAAGGTAATGCCTTTCCCCACTAACACATGGGGTTGTATGCCCTTCTCCCCCCCTTGATAGTTGATAACGATTAGCTTAGATGGCTCTGCACTGCCTTTACCAACAGACAAGAGTGAATGCATCCCTAAAGTTTCCATCTCGGCTTCTTCAAGCACCTGAGTCATCACTTTGTCTGAACCCGCTGCTAGTTTATGCCCTTGCTCAGCTAAATAGCTTGGGGTGCAGATATTACCGGGAAGATTGCCCAGATCACGGCATAAGTCCATGCCTCTTGCAGTGGCTATAGACTGTTTGAGTTGAGCTTCTGATTGGACATCAGCCACTAGCGCCATATTAGGCGCAGTGGGGGTGTCCTTAGGTGATGTTTTAAATTGATCAAAGCGATAACGGGATTGGACTATTGCTTCCACAGTAAGGCGCACTTTGCTAGCCTGGTCTAAAAGGGTGGTGTCGGCAGTCGTGAGCAAGTTTAGTACACTGGAACCTGGGTTTGTGCTGATTTTTGACCATGCAGTTTGCACAAGTTTTTTATATTTTCGCCCGCTAAGCTTTTCTGGAATACCGGTGCCAATCACTAAGACTCGGTCAGGGCCAGCTCCAGGGTTAAGAAATAATTGACTGCTTTCAAACTTACTAGATAGGTCCCCACTTTTTATCGCATGGGAAATAGCGCCATTAAGCAGAGTGTCTGCCGTGTGAAGACTCTCACTAACTAAGGCATCATCATTTTGGTCCACATCCGCCAAAGGTAAAATCACACTAGACACAGCAGCAAGTTCAAAGGCGTCCTGTTG
>JAIBDW010000155.1 GCA_024686035.1 Oceanospirillaceae bacterium | reverse complement strand
AACGCTTTTAAATATTTTGATTCATCATAAGCTATCCCCATTTTCCAACATTTAAAAAGGATCCTTACCCACTTATAAGCCAGCGCTCTTACCGCTGATTGATGTGAGTTACCTTTTGCTTTTTGTTGGGCATAATAAAGGCCTGCCCAATAAGATTGTCCAACACTTTTGGCAGCCCACTCTATAAAGCTCTGACGAATGAATTTTGCACATTGCCAACGCCAGTGAACCCAATCCTTTTGGCCGCTACGTTCAGTTACGGGTGATAAACCAGCATAGTTTTGTATTTCTTGTGCGCTGTTGAAACGGGATTTATCTTCACCCAATGCAGCTAAAAGCCTAGGTGCAAGACAAGGTCCTGTGCCAGGTAGTGAGGAAAATATAGGCGCATCTTCCATACTGGTAAAAAGCGTGCTTATTTGGGCGTCGTATTCTCGAATATTATAAATTAATACCAGCATTTGTTTAGCCAGTGCAACGACAAAGGTTTGATATGGCACAATGAGCGACCCATCGTTAGTGAGGGGGACGGCGTCTTTGATAGATGCAATACGCGCTGGCGTTTTTTTGACCGTTGGACCGCCCTTCGAGTTTAGTAGCTTAGCGACCGTGCTTGTTCTAACACGCTTTAATTCGCCTAAGTTTGGGAATCTAATGAGGAACTGACAGAATAGTTCTGTATCTCGGTGTGAGAACCAATTTAATGGTTGTGTGTAATAGTGTTTCAGAGCATTGATGAGGCGATTGGCATGCCGGCGTTTATCATCTACTAATACTCTACGTTGCTCAACCAGAAGCGCTAACGTTGTTGTTTTTTCACTGCTCGGTTTTAAAGGAGTTATCTTTTTTGGGTAATAGAGCATCAGATCCAACGCTAACTCAGCGTCGGATGGATCGTCTTTTGACCCACTTGGGAACATGGCTTGTCGGTATCGTGCCAGTGTTAATCCATGAATAGGGTAGACAGTGACGAAGCTATACTTTTGTAATGCGTATACGATTGGTCCTTTGTTTAATTCTACTGCAATAGCGATATTGCCTTTTACTTTTTGGTGTAAGCCTTCAACCCAATCGTCGATTGATTCAGGTGAATGTGAAATCACACTAAATGTACGCAGGTCTTCCCCTTTAACTTGAACACATAGATCGTGCTTTTTATCAGCCCAATCAAGCCCGACATATGCAGAAAAGTTATCTTGTGTATTATTCATGCCAAATCTCCCATTACTGAAATTTGTTATGTATTCTTTACTCTTCGAAAGAAATATAGACAGCGTTTGTAAGGCAAGCCCTGAGTATTCGTTTTGAGTAAAGTAACTCAATGCATCGAAAGAAAAGCGGTAATCATTTAATGATGGTGGCACAATATTCGTAAGCAAAGAGCACATAACTTCAACAACCTAAAGTATAAGATTGTTATGGTTCAAAGACTATATTTGGCACAAAGCGGCCTTATTATTAGTTAGAGCTTTATATGAGCTCTTTATATTGCACCAACATATTTTCAAACTGCACTCCCTTGGTGCTTTATCCCTCCCGGTAGTTCATCTTATATTTCGATAGCCTTTTACTTTCAAGGGCTTATAAAGTAGGCATGATGCCTGCAATAGCTTGCCTTATATCGTTTTTGCAATGAGGCATGCATGAGTAAGAAACAAACATTAGTCGTGATTGGTAATGGGATGGTGGGCCAGTACTTTTTAGCGACTTTGATGGATAGTCCATTAAAAGACAATTTTGAGGTGGTGACCTTTTGTGAGGAGCCCATCGCTGCCTATGACCGTGTTCATTT
>JAIBDW010000052.1 GCA_024686035.1 Oceanospirillaceae bacterium | reverse complement strand
TCATGCGAAATTCAAAATAACTGCGCCACAAAGACTCAGGATCTGAAAAATCTTTACTGGCTAGCAAGCTTGCCAATTGTTGTTCGTAATTGATTAGTAGGCAAATGTAGATGTCTGATTTGGATTTAAAGTGTTTATAGATGGTGCCCTTGCCAATGCCCACATTATCAGCAATCATCTCTACTGTGACTTTATCTTCGCCATGCACACGAAATAGTTGCAAAGCTATTTCAAGTATTTCCTCTTCCCTACGTTTAAACTCACGTACTTTGCGGTTCTCTTTCTCTCGAGGAAAATAAGTAGGAATTCTTGGTTTTGCAGCAATGCCCCAGTTCATGGCCATACCTTTGCATTTACGGATTAATCGGTCAGTGTTTAAATAAGTCGCTCTATGACTATATGGCCCATCATAGTCATAAAAATCCCAAAAGGCTACTAGTTATATTTAGGTTTATTCTGACCAATGATATAGAAGGAATATCACAATAATAACGCGATAGCGCAAGAGCTATCGTGGCGTTAAAAACAGATCGGTAAAGTTTGAGCTTGTTACATGAGCAAGCTCTTCTAAGGAAATCCCTTTAAGGTCGGCCACATATTGCGCCACTAAACGAACATGCTTAGGCTCGTTTTGTTTGCCACGATGAGGCGCCGGTGTCAGATAAGGTGAGTCGGTTTCAACTAAGAGACGATCCATGGGGATTTTTTTAACAACTTCTCTTAACGCACTCGCGCTGTTAAAGGTGATGATGCCAGAGATTGATATATAGAAACCCAAATCCAAACAGGCCTTGGCCATCGCCCAATCTTCTGTGAAACAATGTATAACACCGCCTACACTGAGGTCACATTCGCTTTTAAGCAACACTACAGTGTCTTCATTAGCATCTCTGGTATGCACAATAACCGGTTTACGTAGACGTTTTGAGAGTTGTAAATGAGCAGAAAATGAGTTTTTTTGTAAAGCTGCATTATCTTTTTCGTAAAAATAATCAAGCCCAGTTTCACCTACGGCAACGACTTTTGGGTGTTTTGCCTGCTGCTCTAACACACCTAAATTGTCCAGACTTTTAACACTTAAAGGGTGCAGTCCAGCAGAGGCATGAATAAAATCATAATCTTCAATTTGACTTATCATAGGTTCAAACTGGTCTGTGTCCACACCAATGCATAACATCTGTGAAATCCCGTGCGCTTGAGCTGCACAGATTAGACCATCTAATCCATCAGGGTAGTGAGTGGTATCAAGCTTATCAAGGTGGCAGTGCGAATCTATGATCATAGGGTTAGTGACCTGACTTTACCAATAAATACCATTGGTGAAGGAGTTCTTCGCACACCAATTGGGGGTTAAGGTTACGGCGTTGATTAATGAAATTAAGTTGCTGAATAAGGTTTTCTATTAAGGCATAAATCGCAACAATATCGCTGCGTTTCGCTACTGCTTGAAGTAATTTTACGATGTCTTTATTAGACACCTGACTAACTTCTTGTGTCATTTTGAGTTTAACAAGGTCATTAAGCCATTCAATCCACCAATTTAACATTGGCACCAAAGGCTTTTTTTGCCAACTTTGAGCAACCTCTATGGTACTTTTTTGACCTCTTAAAATAGCCGTTAGTTCTACTAGCATTTGATGGCGTAAATCTTGCGCCTTAGATGCGTATAGCTCTATAGCTTTAAGCGGTGCACCATTAGCTAACTGCAATAAACTTTCAGTCGCCTCTATAGTGAGTTCATTATCAGACAACTGTTGCTGTAACCAGGTTAAGCCTTGCTCAGAAGTGGGTTTGGCCATTTCAAGCAGTTGACAACGACTTCGCACGGTAGGCAGCACAACCTTTGGCCACTGGTGTATCAACAAAAAATAACTATGATCACCTGGTTCTTCTAACTGTTTCAGCAAAGCGTTGGCCGAATTAAGGTTCAGATCACAAGCACCATTAATCACCACTACTCGTGCACCACCTTGCTGAGCCGTGGTGGCCAAGGAGTGCTGAATGTTGCGCACCTGATCCACTAAAATAGCTTTTCCAGCTTCAGCTGGCTGCAATAACTTAAAATCTGGATGGCTATTGGCGGCTAATAGCTGACAAGACTTGCAGTGTCCACATGCATTGTTATCAATCTTATTCTGACATAACAAAGTAGCCACTAGGGCGTTGACGAAGCTTAGTTTGCCAAGGCCAGGCACTCCACCCACAATTAAAGCATGGGGTAAATGCTGTTGTTGGATCATCTTTTGAAGCTGAGACCACTGCTGGGTTTGCCAAGGGTAAACACCCATGGGCAAAGCATTCAAAGGTTCATCCATTGCCAAACCCTCGGTGCACTAATAAAGGCTTAAGCACAAGGTCCAGCTGACGTTCCACAGCTTCTATCGACTGTGATGCATCAACAATACGATATCGATCAGGTTCAGCCTTGGCTTGAGTTAGATAACCTTGTCTAACCCGCTCAAAGAAACTCATTGCTTCGGTTTCAATGCGGTCAAAACTAGCTCGTTTGCCTGCCCTTGCCATACCTATTTCAATATCAAGGTCAAACAATATGGTCATAATAGGGTTAAGGTCACCATGTACAAAGTGCTTAAGGCTGGTTATAAAAGCTTGATCTAAGCCTCTACCAAAACCTTGATAGGCAAACGAAGCGTCTGTAAAACGGTCACAAATCACCCACTTACCAGACGCCAATGCAGGACGTATTACATTTTCTACATGTTGGCGACGTGAGGCAAACATCAGCAAAAGTTCTGTATATGGATCTACTAGCTCATCACGGTGTTGTAATAAAAGCTGCCTAATGTCTTCTGCCATCTGTGTGCCGCCAGGCTCGCGCGTAACCAAACAGTCAATACCACAGGCCTCAAGCTTACCCTTGATATAGTCAATGCTGGTGGATTTTCCAGCACCTTCGCCGCCTTCAATGGATATAAATGGTGGAGTCATGGGTATCTCTTACTGGTTTAGCTGATATTTGCGTACATTCGCAAGGTGTTGTGGGTAGGTATCTGAAAAGGCATGGCTGCCATCTCCTTTGGAAACAAAAAACAGGCTCAAACCGTCTTCTGGGTGCAGTGCAGCTTCTATCGCTGCACGCCCCGGTAGTGCGATGGGAGTAGGAGGCAGTCCCTTATGTACATAAGTATTGTAAGGTGTATCCTGGGTTAAGTCTTTACGGCGAATATTACCTTTAAAGTCTTCACCCATACCATATATTACTGTGGGGTCTGTTTGTAACTTCATACCTTTTTGTAAACGCCTAACAAACACGCCAGCAATGGTGGCTCTTTCACTGGCTAAACCTGTTTCTTTTTCAATAATTGAAGCCATAATAAGTGCTTCGTAGGGCGTCTTATAAGGTAAGTTTTCTGCTCTATCAGCCCAAGCCGATTGCAGTATTTGAATTTGTTTTAAATGGGCCTGCTTTATCATATCTTCAGGTGAATTATGCTTAGCAAACCGATACGTTGAAGGAAATAACAATCCTTCTGGATGATCCCAGCGACTGTGCACCCGAGCAAGCCATTGCTGTGCATCCGGCACCGGTTTATCGTGCATCGCTTTGTGGCTCGTTAAACGAGAAATAAAGTCTTTATACGTTAATCCTTCAGGCACAGTAAATTGATATTCTAACACCTTGCCATCAACCAATTGTGCCAACACCTCAACACTATTGATGGCGCCACTAAACTGGTATTCGCCCGCCTTTATATGGCGATCTAGCTGGCGCCACTTGGCATAATATTTAAAACTATCAGCATGGGAGATCACCCCTGCTTTGAACAATTGACTGCTGATATCTGTTAATCCTGAGCCTTCACTGATGGTCACTAATTTAGCTTCTGTGAGCGGAATGGGATCATAAAGCCATACATAGGCTTGTCTAATAGCACCATAAGCGATTAATGAGGTGACTAGCACCACGACAATAAACACCCAAAACCATGTCTTCTTTAACATATCTTAGGCACCAAAGTCTGATGGGACAAGTCGTTTGCAAGTGTTGTTTGTAATGATAAAGTAAGGTTAGAAATGGGCCATTGGCTGGAGACATCATCGAACAGCTCTACAACAGGCCAAATGCCATTAATACTGTTGGTCATAAAAACAGCATCAGCCTTCATCAGGTCATTTAACGAAACCCTTTGATGTAGCACCCTAATGCCGTTTTTTTGGGCCATGGCGATGATATGCTCAGCCATCGTTCCCTTGATTCCACATTGATCAAGCTTTGGGGTGATGAGTATGCCGTCAACTTCTATGAAAAGATTACTCATAGCACCAGACACAACCCCACCGTTTTGATCGAGCATAATGCCTTCATGAATGGTTTCATCAAAACATTCACTTCTAGCCAAAACTTGATCCAACCGATTAAGGTGTTTAATACCAGCTAATGCCACATTGTGGGACCAGCGATGCCGACATAAGCGCACACGGACCCCTGTACTAGACAAAAGCTCTCTGCCGCTGGGCCATGGCATTATAGCCACAATGCGGGTGGGTACAGCTGATCTAGGAGCGGCATAACCACGGCCTCCAGTGCCTCTGGTGACAGTGATTTTGATCACCCCGTCAGGGCGATCAAATAATACATAAGCGGTTTTTAACTCTAAGGTAAGCGTGTTGATCAAAGCCTCAGCACAAGCCGTGTCGGTGACAATATTTAGGCTCAAAAGACCCGCTATGAAGCGCTGTCTATGTGCTTGCCAAAGTTGCACTTGGCCTTGCACTAAAGCAATGGTTTCAAATAGTCCATCACCATAAGCTAGACCTCGATCAAAAGCCTCTACCAAAGCTGACGGCTGGCCATTTACTAAGGTTATTGAGTCCATAGTGCCAGCCTCATGGAAAGGTTAAATTTTCGTGAAAATTAACGTGCCGTTGGTGCCACCAAAACCAAATGAATTGGACATGGCTGATTGTATTTTAGCTTCTTGAGGCTGATGGGGCACATAGTTAAGATCACACCCTGGTGACGGGTTGTCTAAATTGATCGTAGGCGGCGCCACCTGGTCGCGGATTGCCAATACTGAAAAAATCGCTTCCACAGCACCTGCAGCACCGAGTAAATGTCCAATCATTGACTTAGTTGAACTCATACGCACGTTTTCAGATGCACTACCTAAAACTAGTTTTGCAGCGTTAGACTCAGCAATATCTCCCGCAGGAGTTGAAGTGCCATGTGCATTAACATATTGAATATCATCACCGTTTAAACCAGCATCCTTCATGGCATTTCTCATGGATGCAGCAGCCCCGCGACCATCTTCTGGTGGAGACGTCATGTGAAGGGCGTCACCACTCATACCAAACCCTGTAAGCTCGGCATAAATTCTAGCTCCACGTGCTTTGGCGGATTCGTATTCTTCTAGCACCATTACACCAGCGCCATCACCTAATACAAAACCATCGCGATCATTATCCCAAGGACGACTTGCCGCTTCTGGATCATCATTACGAGTGGATAATGCCCGAGCTGCACCAAATCCACCTAGGCCCAGTGGTGTAGTCGCCATTTCAGCACCCCCACACACCATCACATCAGCATCACCATAAGCAATCATGCGGGCCGAAGCACCGATATTGTGAGTGCCGGTAGTACACGCTGTGGTAATGGCTATATTAGGACCGCGTAAACCAAACATAATAGACAAGTTGCCAGATATCATATTAATAATGCTGCCTGGCACAAAAAACGGTGAAATACGCCTTGGTCCACTTTTGTTTAAGGCATTGTGACATTTTTCGATCAAAGGTAAACCACCAATGCCAGATCCAATGGCAACGCCTATTCGGTCTGCATTTTCGTCAGTCACTTCTAAATTGGCATCCTTAATCGCTTGGATACCTGCAGCCATGCCGTATTGGATGAACAAATCCATCTTCTTGCCTTCTTTTGGTGGCAAGTAGTGGCTAAGGTCGAAGTCTTTTAGGCCTGCTGAAAAATGGGTGCCAAACCCTTGAGTATCAAAATGAGTAATGTTTGTCATACCACTTTTTGCAGCTAGTATGTTACTCCACGTCTCGTCCATGGTGTTACCGATAGGTGTTAACATGCCCATGCCAGTAACTACAACGCGTTTACGAGTCATTTGAATCTCCTTGCAATGAATAACCTGCACCTAGTGCGCAGACAATACTTAACTAGCAACAATTTTACGTTATCAAAGCGTTTTTTTAAAGCGCCAGACGCAGAAAAGCCGCACCAAAGGGCGCGGCTTTTCTAACTTCAATTCGAAGCGCAAAAACTATGCTAACTATTGGTTAGCATTAACGTAATCGATTGCGGCTTGAACAGTGGTGATCTTCTCAGCTTCTTCATCTGGAATTTCAGTCTCGAATTCTTCTTCCAAAGCCATTACTAGCTCTACAGTGTCCAAAGAATCGGCGCCTAGGTCATCAACAAATGAAGCGCTATTTGTCACTTCTTCTGCTTTAACACCAAGTTGCTCAGCAACAATTTTTTTAACGCGATCTACAATACTCATAGTTTTTCCTAATGGGTTCTTATACGCCGCTAACATTAAGCAATGCTAACGAATGTCCTAGAAAACAGTGGACGGAGAATTCCGTAACTTCGTTCTATTTTCTACTCAGTATAGAGTGAAGCTATTATCTACAAATCAGGCAAAAAAGCAACCCAAATACAAATAATTTGCCTACACAACACGACTAAATTCGACTAAATGCTAAACCGATGGGTTTAGCTCATATACATACCACCGTTGACGTGGATTGTTTCACCGGTAATATATGCACCGGCATCACTTGCCAAAAAGCCAACTAATTGGGCAATATCTTCTGGCGTACCCAATCGTTGTAATGGGATTTGTGTACGCAATGTGTCTTTTTGTTCGTCTCCAAGAGCATCCGTCATGTCTGTTGCAATGAAGCCTGGAGCAATGGAATTAACCGTGATATTGCGCGAAGCCACTTCACGCGCCATGGCTCGGCTAAAGCCTTCTACACCCGCTTTAGCCGCGGCATAGTTTGCTTGGCCCATATTGCCCATAGAACCTACGACGGAACTGATATTGATGACTCTGCCCCAACGGGCTTTGGTCATGCCACGCAAGCAGCCCTTGGCCATACGAAAGATAGAACTCATGTTGGTATTAACCACATCATCCCATTCATCATTTTTCATCCGCATCAGCAAGTTATCGCGAGTGATACCAGCATTATTCACCAATATGCTAGGCGCACCATACGCTTCAACGATCGCCTTAAGCGTATCGGCCACTGAATCTGAATCAGAGACGTTAAGCACCATGCCCGTGCCAGCGTTACCTACTTCTGCTAAGGCCTCAGTAATTGCGGTAGCACCTGCTTGAGATGTCGCAGTGCCTATAACAATCGCTCCTTGGGAAGCTAGCTGTAAAGCAATGGCCTTACCAATACCTCTAGTAGCGCCTGTTACTAATGCTATTTTGCCATCAATTGCCAACATAATTTAGTCCGTCTTAGTGTTCTAGTGTGGCTGCAAGTGATGCAGCATCATTAATAGAGGCCGATTGTAACGCCTTATTAATACGTTTAGTGAGTCCATTTAAAACCTTACCTGGGCCACATTCTACCACAAGGTTTGCGCCACTATCAGCTATAGCCTCTACACATCTTGTCCATAATACAGGCTGGTGTAACTGGGCGACAAGGTTACTAGCAATAGTTTCGCTAGACACAGCTATTGTAGCATCTACATTTTGAACCACAGGTATTGCCGGCACTTTAATATCTATACCTTCTAGCATCATGCGCAACTTGTCAGCTGCAGGCAGCATTAAAGCACAATGAGATGGCACACTTACAGGTAATGGCAACGCGCGTTTGGCTCCTGCATCCTTACAAGCTGTCATTGCACGCTCAACAGCAGCGGTAGATCCTGCGATGACCACCTGCCCTGGCGAGTTATAGTTAACAGGCGCCACCACTTGGCCTTGAGCGCTGACCTGGCAAGCATTAGCAATAGCGGCATCGTCTAGGCCGATGATCGCTGCCATAGCTCCCTCTCCTGCTGGCACTGCAGCCTGCATGAAACGACCCCGAGCTTCTACTAGCTTCAAGGCATCTGCAAATTCTAAGGCGCCAGCGCACACTAACGCTGAATATTCCCCTAAACTATGTCCTGCTAAAACCGCAGGAGTGGCGCCACCTTGTTGCAACCATAAACGCCACAAAGCCACACCAGAGGCTAATAATGCAGGTTGAGTAATGTGTGTTTGGTTTAACTGGCCATCACTGTCATGTTGCACTGTGTGCCATAAGTCATAGCCTAAGGCTTGGCTGGCTTGGGCAAAGGTGTCAATCACAATTGGATGCGCTGCGCCTAATTCGGCCAGCATGCCAACACTTTGGGACCCTTGACCTGGGAATACAAATGCAATAGTAGACTTCATTACAGTGCCTCTTTAAATAAACGATAGATATAAATTTAGATTTGGTCGTCCTGCAACCGCTGGGCAAGTTGCATTTCAACATAATCTTGGGTTGCTTCAATGGCGAACTGCAAGGCTCTTGCGTTGGCGTAGCTATGAGATTTAACCACTAAACCTTGTAAACCCAACAAAAACGCGCCATTTAAACGATCTGGGTCAAACTGAAACTGCCAGTCTTGCATGACCTTTTGTGACTGTATTGATGTTAAGTCACTATTAGCCAAACTTGCCGTAAACCCATGGGCCAATAGATTACTGACACCTTCAGCTGATTTGATCAAAATATTGCCAGCATAGCCATCACAAACGACAACGCTTGCTTGGCCATCAAACACTTCTTGGGGCTCTATATAACCCAAGTAATTAAGCTTAGAGTCTGCTTTGAGCAAAGCGTGAGCCTCTTGCACTTGGGCTTGTCCAGTGCCAGTCTCAGAGGCAATATTCAAAAGCCTTAGAGTCACATCAGGCTTGTGCTGCAAACTGGATTCTAGGGCTTGGCCTAGCAACCCAAATTGGTATAACTGCTGCCCAGTAGAGGTAAGATTCGCCCCCATATCAAGCACTAAACAAATGCCTTTTTGAGTCGGTATATGGCTTGCAAACGCAGGCCTTTCATAGCCAGGCAGCATTTTGATCAGATGACGACTTAACGCCATCAATGCTGCTGAACTGCCGCCACTAATGCACGCATTAGCCTTGCCTTGTGCCACAAGGGCTAAAGCAAGATACATAGATGAGTTTTGTTTTTGACGCAAGATCACCATCAAATCATCAGTTTTTTCCACGATTTGGGGGGCATCAACAAGGTGTAGTCGCTGTAAAAGTGTTGCCTGTGCCTTGGGTACTGCAGCCATTAGAGGTGCAAGTATGGCCTCAGGACCAACCCAATAAAGGGTCAAGAGAGGGTGGCGCTCGAGACTAGCTAGTGCTGCCTCGAGGCTGATGGTGGGACCTAAATCCCCACCCATAGCATCAAGCGCTAGGGTGTAATACGACGACAAATTACTCAGCGTCTTGGTTAACTACCTGGCGTCCTTTGTAAAAGCCATCGGCAGTTACATGGTGACGACGGTGAGTTTCACCAGTAGTGGTATCTACTGAAAGTGTAGCAGTACCTAGAGCATCGTGTGAACGACGCTGCCCACGCCTGGAACGGGTTACTTTGTTCTTTTGTACAGCCATGACTAAAAACTCCTAATTGGTAAACTAATCTTTTTGCAGTAAAGCTTGTAATCCTTCAAACGGATTGGGCTTTTCCTGCACGGTTTCTTCTTGGCCAAACTCAGTTGCTATTTCACAATCTGAATGATAAGCCACAATGGGTATGTTCAATATCATCTCGTGGTCAATGAACTCACGCATATCAAGCTTTTTATCTTCCAACAACCATGGGTCATATTCTATAGGAAGCTTTTGCGCCTGCTCTTCGTTGAGCACGATGGCCACGTTCATGTCACCTATTATATCAATGCTTATCGCATCTAAACAACGCTGACATCCAATTTGTACGCCTTTCACCTCAGCCTTACCTCTAATGATAGGCCGGTGGGCGTTATCACGCGAAAAGTGCAGCTGTACATCGACCTGACCTTGGTCAGATTGAAGATAGCTACAAAAACCGGCTAATGTTGATAAATCAACTTGGCCAGTAATGGTTTGCTGACCATCGCATAGCTTGCGAGGGTCTAAAAAACGAGGTAATTCTGTGTCAAACATGGCGCGATATGATATTCATGTACCCGCCTTATGTCAAAGATAAATACCCTTAAAAGCTAAATTAATTGCTTTATTTACTACTTTTCTTAGTATTTATACTAAAGGCGTCAAATATCACGGTTTTCAAGGGTTTATTGGATGATCAAGCCTTTATTAAAACCCCAAGAAATGGCTGTTTTTGCCTGCACTCCTAATTCGTCAATAACAGCTTGAAACGGCGTTTTTTCAGGGGAATAAAATCTCATATGAGCAACGCCAATTTGATCCCTTGTGACACTATGCAAACTACCTAAACCGTCAATCAACCCCAATTCCATTGCACGGGCACCATGAAACACTGCGCCTGAATATAAGTCTTCGTGGGGCACTAGCCTATCGCCTCTTCCCAGCTCTACTTGGGTAATAAATTGCTGATGCACCTCATCAAGTAATTTTTGAAACATCATCTTCTGATTTTCTTTTTGTGGTAAAAATGGGTCTAAGAAATCTTTATTACCGCCTGCGGTGTAAGTGCGTCTTTCAATACCGACCTTAGCCATCAGTTGATCAAACCCAAAACCACTACCAATCACACCAATAGAGCCTACTGTGCTGGCTTTATCTGCATAAATTAGATCGGCCGCAGCCGCAATATAATAAGCCCCAGACGCACCAACATCCCCAATAATGGCATACAGTGGTTTTTCAGGGTGAGCTTGCTTTAGACGCTGTAATTCATCAAATATAATGCCTGCTTGCACAGGACTGCCACCTGGACTATCAATGTTCAGCACCACCGCTTTTGCATTGGGTGCGGCAAAGGCATCCTCCAAAGAAGGCAGCAAGTGATCAGTGCTTGCCTGCGTCCCTGCCATTATGGGGCCAAATACATTAACCACGGCTACATGGGCTTTAGAAGGCGGTTGCCTATCAGCGTCATGGTCAAACAACACCATTGCCAAAACACTAAATATAAATATAAAGAATAAACCTTTAAAAAAAATGCCCCAACGCCTCGAGCGACGTTGCTCATCTTGTATGCTGGTCACCAATTTACCGATGACTTGCCATTCTGGAGTATTTGGTTGTTCGTTCATGAGGTAAACCTGTACACGTTATGTATGTACCCTTAATGGGCCCTAATATTTTTTTTAAAAGCCCTCACATTGGCATTTTCTCTGCTATGCTAAATCTAAGCACTTAATGCACAAACCGCATAAACACAACAAAGTGAACCCATAACATGCATACCATGAACGCGCTCATATCACCCCAAGGCAGTTTAGATATACTCACCTTAGAAGAAATCAAGCAGTTACAAAAATCTGCCACCACAGGCCTGCATGAGCTGTTTAGACAGTGCAGTCTTGCGGTACTTAACTGTGGCGTTGAAGGAGATGACATTGAAGCCTTACTTCAACGCAACCAACGCTTTGAAGTAGAAATAGTGCCACAAACTCGTGGAGTGCTATTACAGCTTAATAATGCCCCAACAAGCGCTTTTGTGGACGGCGAAATTATTCTAGGCATTAAGGAAAACCTATACTCAGTATTACGAGACATCATCTACATCAACAACAACCTTCTTAGCAATGAAAAAATACGCACCGGCACCCAGTTAACTGACTTGGTATTTCAAATACTACGCCACGCACAAGCTTTAGCCCCCAGGCGCAAACCAAACATTGTGGTTTGTTGGGGTGGACACTCAATCAATGACATCGAATATGACTACACCAAAAAAGTAGGCTATGAGCTAGGTTTAAGAGGCTATGATATTTGTACAGGCTGTGGCCCAGGCGCAATGAAGGGGCCCATGAAAGGCGCACATATAGCGCATGCTAAACAACGTTGTCATGATTATAGATACATAGGCATCACCGAGCCTGGCATTATTGCGGCCGAATCTCCAAACCCTATGGTGAATGAATTAATCATTATGCCGGACATAGAAAAACGCCTGGAAGCTTTTGTAAGATTAGGCCATGGGTTTATTGTGTTCCCAGGTGGCGTAGGCACTGCAGAAGAAATCTTATATTTATTAGGCATTCTATTACACCCAAGTAATGCAAAGCTTAAAGTACCCTTAATTTTTACGGGACCCACAAGTTCTAAAGCTTACTTTGAGCAGATTGATGCGTTTATTGGCGCCACGCTTGGACCAAAAGCACAAGCTAAGTATCAAATCATCATCCAAGATCCAAGTGCTGTGGCTATTGCGAGTAAAATCCAAATCAATGATGTGCTTGAGCACCGTCAAAAAACAGGTGACGCCTACCACTATAATTGGCAGTTACACATAGAAGAAGACTTCCAACACCCATTTGTCCCTACTCACCAAAATATGGCAAATCTAAAATTAGACAGTAGCCTTGCTACGGCCACCTTGGCTAGTAATCTTCGCAAAGCCATGAGCGGCATTGTTGCTGGTAATGTAAAAACCTTTGGATTAGAACAAATACGCTTACATGGGCCTTATAAACTTAACGCCCAAACCCAAATGCTGGAGAAGTTAGACGTGTTATTACGAAGTTTTGTGGCCCAAGATCGGATGAAGCTACCGGGCAGCAAAGCTTATCAGCCCTGCTACACAGTAAGCGATGCAGATATTAAATAAGGCTGGCTAGGCTATGATATTGCCACTGAGTAGGTCTTTATAGTCACCCTCTTCCATAGCCAGCCAATCGTTTAAGACCGCTTGAGTATGCTCACCCAACATAGGTGGCGCTTGGTGATATTGCAAAGGGGTAGCCGATAGCTTTATCGGGTTGGCAACGCTTTCTACCCTACCCAACTGTTGATGCTTGAGTGATATTTTCATTGCTCGAGCTTTAATTTGTGGGTTATCAAACACCTGTTCAACAGTGCAAATGGGACCACAAGGCACACTCACTTCATTAAGCGCATCCAACCACCACTGTGTTGTGTGCTGTGCTAGCAGCTGAGCCACTTTTGGCACCAGCGTCAAACGGTTAGCCACCCTTAAAGAATTGCTTTTATAAAGCGGATTACTCGCCGTTTGTGCATCACCAGCCACCTCACAAAAGCGCTGGAACTGACCGTCATTACCGACCGCCAAAATGAGATGACCGTCAACAGTAGAGAAAGCTTGATAAGGTACTATGTTTGGATGTGCATTACCTAAGCGCGTAGGATTTTTAGAAGTAGCAAGGTAGTTCATGGCTTGGTTGGCTAATGTGGCAACCTGAACATCAAGTAAAGCGATATCTATATGTTGGCCTTGGCCTGTGCGCAACTGATGAATCAGAGCCCCTTGTATGGCGTTAGAGGCATACAAACCTGCCATCACATCCACTACCGCCACACCCACTTTCATAGGTTCACCGTCTTCACTGCCTGTCACACTCATCAAACCACCCATGGCTTGAATCATAAAGTCATACCCTGCTCGGTCTTTGTAAGGCCCATACTGGCCAAAACCAGTAATCGAGCAATAGATTAAGCGTGGGTTAATCGCATTTAAACTATCAAAGTCTAAGCCATATTTGGCCAACCCACCTACTTTAAAATTTTCAATTAAAACATCGGCCTTAGCCACCAGCTGTTTAATCAGTTGCTGGCCCTTGACCACAGACATATCAACACATAGGGAACGTTTGCCACGATTTGCTGTTTGAAAATAAGCCGCTTCGTAGGCTTTTTCAGCCTCAAAACCGGCTGCAGGGGGCATATATGGAGGCCCCCACGTACGAGTGTCATCCCCGATACCTGGTCGCTCTACTTTAATGACATCAGCCCCTAAATC
>JAIBDW010000130.1 GCA_024686035.1 Oceanospirillaceae bacterium | reverse complement strand
TAGTGAGCTTTTTTATGGGCAGCCCTGTAGCTCTGTCTGGCGATAGCTGGTGGTATATGCTGTTGTTGTGTTTGTTTGTCAGCCCCATCGCTTTTTGTTTGATCACCATAGGCCCTATGCGCATTCCAGCTGCAGAGGTCGGTATGCTGATGTTATTAGAAACAGCCGTTGGCCCTCTTTGGGTATGGTTGGTGTTAAATGACATCCCCAGTGCTACAGCAGTGCAAGGCGGCTCTTTAGTAGTGGGCACTTTGCTGTTGCACAGCCTTTATCAATGGCGCAATGGCCAAAAAAGCACGCCTTAAAAATCTGCAAACATGCCTTTAAGGCCCGCTAGGGTGGCTTGGCCTTGGGCTTCGTTTTTCTTAGGGTCATCGTCACCGCGGCCTTGCCATTCCAAGTCCTCGTCTGGCAATTCTTCTAAAAAGCGACTGGAGGAGCACTCTATAAGCTCTCCATATTGTTTGCGCTTGCGAGCTAAAGTGATGGCTAAAGTGCGCTTGGCCCTAGTGATGCCCACATAAGCTAGGCGACGCTCTTCTTCCACGTTGCCCTCTTCGACGGCGTTTCTGTGTGGCAATAGCTCTTCTTCCATGCCCATTAAAAACACATGAGGAAACTCTAGACCTTTGGCTGAGTGCAAGGTCATCATTTGCACTCTATCGGTTTCGTCCTCTTCTTCTTGGCGCTCTAGCAGGTCCATTAATACTAAGCGTGCTACTGCATCGCCCATGTCAGCATTGTCATTTTTTTCTACGGCTTTTTCTAATGAAGTCTGCAAAGAAGAGATGAGTGTTTCCACGTTGGCCATCCGCTTTTCTGCCATCGGGGGGCCGCTACTGGTTTGTAATAACCAATCTTGGTATTCCATGTCGCGAACCATTTGGCGCACACTGGCTATAGGGTCTTCTTGTTGTGATTTTTGCGAGATGTGCTCTATCCAACTGCCAAATTCTTTGACTCTATTAAGTGCAGCACCTGTAATAAATTGCTCCAGGCCAATCTCTTGGCAGGCGCGTATAAGGCTTTCACCACGCTGGTTGGCATAGTTCACTAATTTTTCTAAGGTTGCCGCACCAATTTCTCGTCTTGGCGTGTTCACAATTCGCAAGAAGGCGTTATCATCTGCCGGATTAAGCAAAATCTTCAAGTAGGCCATAATATCTTTCACCTCTGTACGAGAGAAGAAGGATTGTCCGCCACTCATTTTATAAGGCACTTTGTAAGACTGTAGCTTTAGCTCCATCAGTCGTGATTGATGGTTACTACGATAAAGTATGGCGAAATCTCTAAACTCAGCCTCATTTTGTAATTGAAACTGCAAAATTTCCGTGGCAATACGTTCGGCTTCAGCATCTTCATTGCGACAACTAATCACTCTTATAGGCTCACCAAACGCTTTATCGCTCCACAACGCTTTACTGAATTCGTGGGGGTTATTAGCAATCAATTGGTTAGCTACTTTTAGAATACGCCCAGTAGAGCGGTAGTTTTGCTCTAGCTTTACCACTTTAAGGCTGGGGAAGTCTGCTTGCAGCTCTGCTAAGTTTTCTGGCCTAGCCCCACGCCATGCATAGATGGATTGGTCATCATCCCCTACCACAGTAAAGTTACTTCGGTGGCCCACCAGCTGCTTCACTAATAAATATTGCGAGCTGTTGGTGTCTTGATACTCATCTACCAGCAAGTAGCGCACTTTGTTTTGCCACTTTTCTAAAATGTCTGCGCGGGCTTTAAATAGCTCCACTGGCTGTAGAATCAAGTCATCAAAATCTACACCATTGTATAGCTTTAGAGTCTTTTGATAAGACTCATACACCCGAGCAGCTAGGGCTTGCTCTGGGCCGTTGGCACAAGCCATGGCACGAGAGGGGCTAATAAGATCATTTTTCCAATTAGAAATAAGGTGCTGAATAGGCTCACAGGAATCTTCAGCAGCTTCAAATTCTTTGTGGGTAAGGTCTTTTAGTAGCGCCAATACATCTTGTGAATCAAAGATAGAAAACCCTGGCTTATAACCAAGTGCCTCTACTTCTTTACGAATGATATTAAGCCCTAAGTTATGAAAGGTAGACACGGTAAGACCACGGGCTTCTTTACCGGTCATTAAGTTACCCACCCGCTCTTTCATTTCTCTAGCAGATTTATTGGTAAAGGTGAGGGCTATAATTTGGTGCCCCTTAAGGCCACACTCACTGATTAAGTATGCAATTTTTTCGGTGATTACACTGGTTTTACCAGAGCCTGCACCCGCCAACACTAGCACTGGCCCGGTGATGGCTTCTAAAGCTTCTTGTTGGCGTGGATTAAGGCGGCTCACAATATGATAACTCGTTGTGCAGGGTAGAAATGCGTAAAGGTGTCAAAATTAGCTGCGCATTATAGGTGTTTTTTCATTCTCATGCCTCCTATATTTATTGGCTCTCCATGGTCAATACATCAAGGCGTCTATAACTTAACGCCTCTAGCAGGTGATGTTTTTGAATCGCCTCTTGGGCCTCTAAATCTGCAATGGTGCGTGCCACTCTTAGCACTTTGTGTACGCCACGAGGTGACAGCTTTAAGCCAGTGATGGCACTAACTAGCACCTTTTTTTGTGCTGGCATAAGGGCAGCATGGGTGGCCAGTTGTGCCGCAGATAGCAAGCCATTAAGGGTGTCGCTGCGGTTTAGCTGCCGCTCTTGGGTCGCTAAGATCCACTTGGCTGCTTCTTGGGTAGACAGTCCTGTTTGGGGCGCCATTAGCGCATCTGCCAAGGGCCGCTGCACGGCCACTTGCAGGTCGATACGATCTAACAATGGCCCAGACAATCGCTGTAGGTAGTTGGCAACTTTAGTGGAGGTGCAACGGCAGGTGTTGTGTTCATCTCCATAATAGCCACATGGGCAAGGGTTTGTGGCGGCTATAAGCAAAAATTGCGCTGGCAATATACTTTGATAGGCGGCCCTTGAAAGATGTATTTCTCCACTTTCAAGGGGTTGTCGAAGACTATCAAGTACATGTCGAGGAAATTCAGCGAGTTCGTCCAAAAATAACACGCCATGGTGTGCCTGACTGATTTCGCCCGCTCTTGGCACTCGCCCCCCTCCCACTAAGGATACTGCTGAAGCGCTATGATGCGGCGCTCGCCAAGGAGCTTGTCGCCAAGTGTTTGGGTTAAATAAACCTAGGCTTGAGTTGATCGCTCCAAGTGATAATGCTTGAGGTTCTGTAAGGGGTGCTAATAACCCGTGAAGGCGCTGGGCCAGCATGGTTTTACCTGTTCCAGGTGGGCCACACATCAACATGTTATGGTGCCCGGCGGCGGCTATTATTAATGCCCTCTTAGCTTGCTCTTGGCCTC
>JAIBDW010000091.1 GCA_024686035.1 Oceanospirillaceae bacterium | reverse complement strand
TATGACCACTTATTTGATGGGTAAAACCCACATGAAGCCAGACCTTGCAGGTATGAGTCGTTTGGGAGTTGAGCCACAATCAGAGCTAGGACGATTTTTGAGTAATGCAGGCTTTAGCCAAGGCGAGCATGATGATGGCCTCCACACCTTAGGTGTGGCAGGTGGTTATGGTGCAGGCATGCCGGCTTATTATGATTATCTACGAAAGCACGGATATACAGCAAAAAACCCTTGGGTCACTTGGGCTAGCGCCATGAAGGATGAAGAAGGCGTGTTGCGTAACGGCATGTTTTTAAAATACGGGCACTTACCCGCGCGCATCGATAAAGCTCATTCTGAAACTGCATATACTACTGATCGAGCGATTGAAATGATTGAGCATATGGGGAATCAAAACTGGTGTTTACATGTGTCTTATATTAAGCCTCACTGGCCCCTTGCAGCACCAGCACCGTATCATCAGATGTATCGCGGTGTAGATGTGCCAAAAGCGATGAAGTGCGAAACTCAAAAGCAAAACCCTCATCCTATTTATCAAGCTTTTATGGATTTGCCCCAAAGCCAAACCTATGCCAAAGATGAATATCGCAATCACGCCTTACCCACATATTATGGTTTGGTCAAAGAAATTGATGATAACTTAGGCCGCTTGTTTGAAACTTTGAAACAGCAAGGCCAAGATAAAAACACCATGATTGTATTGACCTCTGATCATGGCGACTATTTTGGTGATCATTGGTTAGCCGAAAAAGATTTATTTCATGATGCTGTGGCTTGTGTGCCGTTAATCATCATGGACCCAAGCGTTGCCGCCAATTCAAGCCGTGGTAGCCAATGTGATCAGTTAGTGTGTGCCATTGATCTAGTGCCCACCTTTGTAGATTGGGCGGGTGGTCAGCCCCAGTGGAATTGGCTAGAAGGGCAGTCTTTGCTACCAGTACTACATAACCACTCCATGATTGAGCGAAATTATGTGGTGTCAGAATGTGATTATGGCGTCATGGACTTTACCCAAAAATTGGGCCGCACCAGTGATAATGCCCGCATGACCATGTTATTTGATGGACGTTACAAATATATCCACTGTTTGGGTTTTAAACCCATGCTATACGACCTACAAGAAGACCCACAAGAGTTTGTAGACCTAGGTCAAGACGGTGGATATAAAGCTGTGCGTGGGCGACTTGGCGAACAAATGTTGGATTGGTCTGCAGGACTGAAAAACCGTGTTACCGCAAGCCAAGACATGGTTGATCGTCAGATAGGTAAAGCAGGGGAGGTGGGGATCTTAATTGGTTATTGGCAACAACATGATGTACCCCAGGCCCAGCAACTGGTGCCTGAGGTGCCAGATAAATAGCAACAGTGTTGGCTAGCTAAAATACTTCTTATGACGTTTCGTAAGTGCCCAAAATTTGCATTTCTCCACCGCGCTTATGCCAGCGACCAAGAGCCAGTACATCAGTAATTTGATGTTGCTCATCTAATACCACCATGTCGGCATCTTTGCCTTGCACTAGCCTGCCTTTTTGAGACAGTTTTAATAAGTCGGCCACGTTAGAGGTAAAAGGCAAAAGGGCCTCCTCCATAGGCACACGGTTATTTAGCACCTCAGCTAAGGTTTTCACCAAGGTGGATGCGCAACCTATACCCATGCTCTGAGGCTCTCCTTCGGCATTAAAGTGAGGCAGACACCCGCCACCATCAGAGCTAATGGTTAGCTTATCAGCAGGATAACCTCCATCTCGATAACGTAAAAATGCTTCAGCCGCAGACCAGCCCGGTGCGCTGTGACCCTCAGGGAAGGCAGTTACATCCAACCGGACCCCTTCCAGAGACAAAAGGAGTGCTTCATCAAATAGGGTTTTGTTGCGATTAATATGGGTTGGATTAAATACTCTAGCTGGAATTTCACAAGTGTCCAACGCTTCACGCACAAGCTCCAAGCCTCGTTTACCATCGCCCATATGAATATGTAAAATGCCGGCTTTCCCCGTCATTAAACCAGCTACATGAGCCTCACTTGCTACCCGTAAAAATTCACTCAAAGTAGGCTGGCTTGAACGATGATCACTGATGGCTAGTTCGCCTACGCCAATTATTGGGTCTATAAATACAATGTCACCACGGGCACTGCCTGTGAGAGTGGTGAGGGGTAAATGATAACCCCCTGTATGACACCAAGCCGACATGCCTTCTTCACGCAAACCGTAGGCTTGGGTTACTAAACTTTGAGTATTACGAGTGAGATCATCTGTGCCTAATACACCCACCACACTGGTCACGCCAAAGGCTGTAAATTGCGATAAAAATACAGGAGGCACACGGCTAGCCGGGCCTGTTTCACCGCCACCGCCGCTAATGTGGGCATGACCATCAATGAACCCAGGCACTAGTGATGCCCCTTTTAAATCGGTCACCTCTACCTGCAGAGCGTCATCTAATACGGGCAAGTGAGAACCGATGTAAACAATGGTCTGTCCAGCGATGAGCAAGTGACAAATGCCCCTTGCTTCAGGTGCAAAAAGGTTAGCGTTGGTGATGAGTTTTAGCATGGTAAACCTAAAATATTAAGCAGCAAAAAGACAATATGAGTCATGGTTATAAACTTTAGCACGAACATTGTTCATTAATCCCCATTTTTTGTACCACTCATTTAAGTGTTAATAAAATGTCTAAAACAGCAGTTAGACGGCGCAAATGTATTAAATCATCGGTTTATTGTCGGTTTAGTTTCTTTTAGGCAGTCATTAAAATGCTATGGTTGATGCTGCTAATCCACTATAAAAATAATAGTTAGAGGTTATGAAGTAGCCTCCAGGTGAACAATGAGCAACATCAAAGGCCGCCGCCGTAAAACCAAACAAGAAATACTCACGCCATGTGCTATCCATCAGCTTCAAAGGCAAGTAAAGCGTAATCGCTTTGCGCCTATGATGGCCCTAGAGCCAGAGCAGATTGAGCTAATCCATGATGCGTCTATGGATATACTTGAGCAATTAGGTATTGAAGTGATGGGCGAAGCGGCGCTTGATTTGTTTAAGCAAGCAGGTGCAGAGGTAGATGCCCAAGGTATTGTGCGCATGGACAGAGCTTTGGTGATGGAGTGCATCAGCAAAGCGCCATCACAGTTTACCCTCACGCCTCGTAACCCTAATAATGCTTTGGATATTGGTGCCAATATAATCCACTTTGGCCTAACCTCTGGCCCACCAAACGTGCATGATTGTATCAATGGGCGTCGTCTGGGCAATTTTACAGACTATGAACACATGATTCGTTTTGGCCAATACTTTAATGTGATTGATTTTTTTGGTAATCAGGCCGTGGCTCCTACAGATTTACCCCCTAATACCCGTCATTTAGATACCACCTTTGCCAACCTAACCCTTGCAGATAAAGTGTTTTTTGCACAAGGTATTGGCGCAGGGCGTGTTAAGGATGCCGTCAATATGAATGCGATTGCTAACGGTATGACCTTACATGAGCTGGCCCAAAAACCAGCCACCATGACCAATATCAATATAAATTCACCTCGTAAATTAGATGACAGCATGGCCTATGGTGCCATGCAAATGGCAAAAATGGGCCAAGCTGTAACGGTGACACCATTTACACTGATGGGTGCCATGACCCCCACCACAATGGCAGGTGCATTGGCGCAGCAAAATGCCGAAGCTTTGCTAGGTATTGCTTTAGTACAACTAACCAAAGCTGGCGCACCTGTGGTGTATGGTGGTTTTACCTCAAACGTTGATATGCGCTCAGGAGCCCCAGCTTTTGGTACCCCAGAGAACTGTTTGGCCAATATGGCCAGTGGGCAAATGGCCAGACGATATAATTTGCCTTACCGCACCAGTGCGTGCAATGCGTCTAATGCAGTAGATGGGCAGGCAGTATACGAAACCCAAATGGCCTTGTGGGGCTCTGTAATGGGGCATGGCAATTTAATTTATCATGCGGCGGGTTGGTTAGAAGGTGGTTTGGTCGCTTCGTTTGAAAAAATTGTGTTGGACTGTGAAATGCTGCAGCACATGGCGGTGATGATGGAGCCTCTAAAAATAGATCGCATTGAAATTGGTATGGAGGCGATGGATGAGGTGGGGCCTGGAGGCCATTTCTTTGGTTCTAGCCACACGATGGAGCGCTATAAAAATGCCTTTTACCGGCCTTTTTTGAGTGACTGGAAAAACCATGAAAGCTGGGTTGAAGCAGGATCTAAAGATGCGACCATGAGGGCCACAGAAATTTGGCAGAAAATTTTAGCCGAGTTTGAACCTCCCAAAATAGATTTAGCTACAAAAGAACAACTTCAAGCATACGTGGCCAAACGTAAAGAGGAGCTAAAGGGCCATGAGCCTATCCTTGAGCCGATTGATTAAAGCCTATCAAAACACACGATATGCATGAAGAAATAAGGTGCGCTCATGGCATCTCACTATCCATCGCGCACTCCTTCTTACAGCATTCATGATGGCAATCACTTCTTTATATTAGCATTTAGGCATTTTATTGATTATTGTGAATTGATTGAAACTTTGCCAATTAAAGGCATAATCATGATAATAAGTTCAATGGTGTTCTTAGCCATCCGCTTTTTATAACTTAAGTGACGACCTATAACGATGCAAACTCTCGCACTGATAGACGATGACTTAGACATTCGTCAGCTTCTGAGCCAATACATGAGCCAACAGGGCTTTGAAGTGGTGGCGTTTGCTGATGGTGAAAGTTTTTTAAAGGCGCAAATGTCCCAGTTTGACTTAGCCGTATTGGATATAGGCCTGCCGGGGATGGACGGTTTGGATGTGTGTCGCAACTTAAGACAAACCTCAAGCTTACCCGTAATTATGCTGACTGCAGCCAGTGATGATCTGGACCGTATTTTGGGTTTAGAGCTAGGCGCTGACGACTATATGGGCAAGCCGTTTAACCCTCGGGAATTATTAGCACGGGTTAAAGCGTTACTGCGCCGTGTAAAGGTGCAGCAACCGATACCCAATTCAGAAAATGCGTCCGCTTTAAATATAGACACTCTAAAGCGTAGTGTGAATTATGCGGGCACTAATTTATCATTGACCGGTGCAGAATTTGATTTACTTAACCTTTTGTATCAACACCAAGGGCAAGTGCTCAGTCGAGATGCCATTTGCCAAGTATTACATGGGCGCAATGCCCAACCCTTTGACCGCTCTATAGACACTACTATAAGCCGTTTACGCAACAAGCTTCATCAAGTGGCGGGTGATAGCATTCAAAGTGTGCGAGGCAAGGGCTACGTGCTGGTATTAGAGTGAGCTTACTCAAAGGATTATGGTTAAGGCTGTTGCCCAATTCTATAATGGCACGAGTCACCATGGTGTTATTTGTTGGCATTTTGATGGCTCAGGTTTTTGGTACTTGGCTTTGGGTATCACAACTTAAAGCCAATGAAAGAAATCGTTTGGTGGATGTGTCCCAGACTATGGGCTCGCGTATTGGCCAAACAGTGCAGTTTTTTAAGAAATTGCCAGATCAATACCGCCACATTGTATTAGATCAGCTGCGCGACATGGGCGGCACTCGTTTTTTTGTCTCAGTGAATAAGCAGCACATTAGCCTACGTAATATCCCTCAAACAGATTTTTCTCAATTGGTCAGACAGCAATTGAGCGCAAGTATTGTGAATCAAATGGGCCAAGCAGACGGACTTGATATTCAATTTGTTGATTTTGATGATCTAAAGATACTATCTGGCTCTAATCTAATGGTGGATTTGTCTCCCAAATGGAAGCGCTTTGCCCTCATTGAACCAGGTGATGATAGCCCTGTGGCCGTGGTGCAATTGCCCGTAGCCAATGAATGGATATACTTAGCAGCGGTGATTCCTGAAGGCCACATGCTTACCGGAGTCACTTGGCTTACCAGTGAGCGGATATTGAGCATAAGCTTAGTGTCTTTAACCGTGTTGTTGCTTACTTTGTTACTGGTGCGCTGGGTCGTGAGGCCTTTGCGTTTGTTAGCCAGACAAGCTGAAGCCATTGGTAGGGGTCGCAAACCTCGCCACATGCGTGAGCAAGGTTCCAGTGAAATGGTGGCTACCATTCGTGCGTTTAATACCATGGTTGGCCGCATTCAAAAGTTTACAGGAGACAGAGAGCGGCTCTTTGCAGCTATTTCTCATGACCTTAAAACCCCGCTTACCAGAGCACGGCTAAGGGCTGAAATGATTTCTGATACGGATCAAAAGCAGGCTTTAATTGGCGACTTGGAAAACCTAGAAACCATGGTGAAAGGCAGCTTACAGATGATGAAAGACGATGCCATTCATGAAAACGCACAGCGCATTGATTTAAGCCAATTGCTTTTGGATTTAGCAAAAAATAACCAAATATATGGGCTACCTATAGCGTTAGAAATTCAGCCTGGATTAGTCATCGACGGACGCAGCATGGCTCTTCAGCGCCTATTTAGTAATCTTATAGACAATGCATTAGCCTATGGCAAAGCCGTAAAAATAGTCGCTAAGGCCAACCCACACGGCACTTTGATATCCATCATGGACCCGGGCCCAGGCTTAAGTGATGCCGATAAAGCCCGAGTATTTGAACCCTACTATCGAATTAATCAAAAACCCAGCGACAATCATGTGGGCCTTGGGTTGAGCATTGCTCGCAGCATAGCCAATCTTCACGGCGGTGAAATAGAACTTAAAGACCGCCGAGGAGGTGGTCTGATGGTTGAAGTTTATTTCTATTCGTAACCTTTTGTCACACTTCTCCACGTTGTGTCACGGTGACCGATATAAACTCCTGCTACCGGAGTGTGACTGCCGGATAATAAGACTAATGAGGAATTCACATGAACACAAAGTTAACAGGCTTGGCTTTAGCCACGATGATGGCTGCAACACCTAGCGTACAAGCAAGCGAAGTAGAAGTATTACATTATTGGACCAGTGGTGGTGAAGCGGCCAGCGTTGCCTTTTTAAAAGAGCAGCTTGCGGCCTCTGGCGTAGATTGGGTTGATTTTGCAGTGGCTGGTGGTGCAGGGGAAAGTG
>JAIBDW010000103.1 GCA_024686035.1 Oceanospirillaceae bacterium | reverse complement strand
GCTCATTTAAATAATATTGAGAGGCGCTATCAAAAACGCTGGCAAGCGATGGACATTGCTTTAGGCAAACATCTTAATATGTTAAAACGAACAAAATCCAAAGGTGGCACCTCATTTTGGCTTACAGGTCCTGAAGGATTTGATGCATCAATCCTAGCCAATCGTTTAAGGGCTAAGGGCGTCTTGATCGATCGGGGTCAGGATTACTACTTAAATTATAATGAAAAGCGAAACTTTCGACTTGGATTTGCTTACGTGCCTGTTTCGAAGTTAGAAGATGGTGTTAAAATAATAGCAGAAGAAGTTAGGGCATTATTATGAATACACAAAAATATTATAATCGCATCTGTCCCTTCGAAATGCACCACCTGTCTCTATCCAAGCTCACAAAATCTCAGCTAGTTTGGTTTTATAACTTCTTTACTGAAAACCAAAACTAGGGAATTGACCACTTGACTGACCGTATTGAAGCTAATCCAAATATACATCCATTCCAATTTGTTGTTCCTGAAGATGATTTGGATAATATAAAGTACCGTGTAGCAAATTTTCCATGGCATGAAATGCCCGATGATGGAGGGTGGGACTATGGTACTAATCTTGATTACCTTAAAGGACTATGCACATATTGGGTTGACGAATTTGATTGGCCTGTTCAAGAATCTAGAATAAATTCCTTTGCCAATTTTACAGCAATGGTTGATGGAATTAATATGCATTTCATATATGAAAAAGGAAGTGGTGAAAATCCAACACCTCTTCTAATTAGCCATGGCTGGCCAGGGTCTATATCTGAGTTTTATGATTTAATCGAGCCACTTGCCCACCCTGAAAAATTTGGTGGAAATGTGGAGGACGCCTTTACTATAATTGTGCCCTCACTTCCAGGTTTTGGGTTTTCTGGAAGACCATCTAGGCCTTATGGACCTCGCAAAATGGCTACGGTTCTGAATACATTGATGACAGATACTTTGGGGTTCGATAGTTACCTCGCACAGGGTGGAGACTGGGGTGGAGCAATATGTTCATGGTTAGGCTTTGACCACTCAGCAGCGTGCAAAGGCATTCACATTAACGTACTAACAATGCGTCATCCTGATGGGCCACAGACAAATGAGGAAAAAGCTTGGGAAGCGCAATTTGATGATGATCAAATTATGCAGAATGGTTATCGCACACAACAGGCAACCCGCCCTCAAACTTTAAGTTATGCAATGATTGATAGTCCTGTTGGACTTGCAGCATGGTTGATTGAAAAATTTCATGATTGGGCAGATGTAAAGCCTGGATGTATTGAAAGCGCCTTTTCAAAAGATGAATTACTTACAAACATTATGATCTATATCACTACTCGCACATTCAATTCAGCGTCTTGGATTTACTATGGACGGCGTGAAGAAGGAGGTCGAATTTTATCAGAAGACGGCCACAGAGTTGAAGTGCCAACGGGTTGTGCAGTTTTTCCTGCAGAAATGCTAAATTGGCCACCCCGATCATATGCAGAAAGAATTTACAATATTACACACTGGACGGAAATGCCTCGAGGAGGCCATTTTGCGGCAATGGAAGAACCACAAATGCTGTTGGATGATATACGTATATTTGCGAGAACTCTTCGTGACCAATACCCTGTAAACTCATTTAAAAAACTTGAAAAACATTTATAATCAATGGAGAAAAAATGACACTTACGCATGCTGAATATAAAGCCATTGCAAACAACATTCGTCCAAATGGACAAGCTTTTATTGACGGTAAATTTTGTGATGCCTCAGATGGTGAAAAATTTGAGACAACCAACCCAGCTACGGGCCAAGTCTTAGCAAATGTAGCACATTGTAAAGTTGCTGATGTCAATCGTGCCGTTGCTGCTGCACGTCGCGTATTTAACGCTGGGACATGGAGCCGTGCAGAGCCTGAAGAACGTAAGGAAGTGCTTTTGAAGGTTGCGGCTTTGGTCCGTGAAAATGCCCACGAACTCGCAGTACTTGAAAGTTTAGATACTGGCAAAACAATAAATGATTGTATGGATGAAATTGGTGGTGAGGTTGTAAATTTCTTTCAATGGTATGCAGAATTAGCTGATAAAAGCTTTGGTAAGATCGCGCCAACTGGTCCAAGTGCACTAGCTTTAATTGTTAAAGAACCAGCCGGTGTCGCCGGAGCTGTATTACCCTGGAATTTCCCTCTCGTAATGGCAGCTTGGAAAATAGCACCTTCACTTGCAGTGGGTTGTTCAGCTGTCATTAAGCCAGCTGAACAAACACCCTTAACTACAATTCGATTGGCTGAACTTATGCAAGAAGCTGGTGTGCCCGATGGTGTTATCAACATCTTGCCTGGATATGGTGAGACAGCAGGTAAGGCTATTGGTTTGCATAATGATATAGACACCGTATCTTTTACTGGCTCCAGCGAAGTTGGTCGAATGTTTATGCGCTACTCTGGTGATAGTAATTTAAAGGGTGTTGGCTTAGAAATGGGCGGCAAAAGTCCATTCATCGTACTTGAGGACGCTATATTAGATGATGAGCTAATCGAACATGCTGCTATGTCTGCATTTTGGAATGGTGGGCAAAATTGCTCTGCTAATATGCGTCAGTTGATAGCGGCGCCACTTGTTGAAGAGTTTACTGGTCGCATTATTGATCGAGTGAAGGCATTTAAACTTGGTGATCCTTTGGATCCTGCGACTGATATTGGATCAATGATTACCAAAGATCATAAAGAAATGGTGATGAGTTATATTCAATCAGGAGTTGCAGAAGGCGCTGGAATGTTAATGGGTGGAGAAAGCGATTTCCCCGGTCACTTTATTAAACCAACTGTCTTTGAAAATGTAACCCCTGAAATGAAGATTGCTAAAGAAGAAATTTTTGGTCCAGTATTAGGTATCATGTCAGTTAAAAATGCAGACGAAGCTCTAAGAATAGCAAGTGATACAGATTATGGATTACACGCTACTGTATTTACACAAAATATTGACCAAGCATTACATATGGCACGTTCACTTCCATGTGGGACTGTTTCTGTTAATGGTTTTTCTGAAGGTGATATAAAAACGCCATTTGGTGGTTACAAACAATCTGGTTCACTTGCACGTGACAATGGGACAGAGGCTATTGAACAATATCTTCAAACAAAAACAATTTGGGTGCAAACCAAGAATACTTAAACAAGAAAATTAAAAATAGAAAATATCTTATACATCATCACTACAAATACAGATGGTGGTGTATTTTGATAATTATTGCACGCATCAGATTTTCTGCTGAACATATCCCCTACTCATCTCAAACTATTTTTCATCCAGTCAACCTACTAAAATCCTTTTAACGGGGATTAACTTGCCGGCCAAGCGAGTGAGTAAATCTAATTTTTAGTCTTGGTTTCATAAAACCCAGATATTATTGCTACCATATTTTTTCAAATTCATAAAATAGGAATTAATCATTCAATGTTGGGTTGAAAACAACAATGATGAAGCCTACAATTTGAATGTATAGGATTTACCAATTGGGTGAACTTACACATAAATGTGTATCTCCCTGGTCCTCGACAAAGATACGTCTCAATAAAATAGGATCCCATGTCTAATCGCTTTTTTTCCTCCAAAGATCGACCTGTCCACATGGGCCCTTACCCAACAGAGCTTTTGGCGCGTATTGAACAGTTTCCTGAACTTTCAAATATCCCTAAAGCTTCACAACTAACCTATAACAACAGTGCACATAAGGCCTCCATCATCAACGCTATGCGAGAGCATCAGGCAATGATGGATGCGATCCGAGATGGCTTAATCAACAAGGCAATAGCAGATGCACCAACAAACTTAGTGGAGCGAGCTAACCATCTTAAATCTTTCGGTTACTTCTCTGATGCAGCAGTCGTCGGCACCTGTCTTTTGCCCCAAGAAGCCTTATTAGATACACCCTATTCAAATCCAGATATAGACCGTTTGGCCAATGACCTGAGGACACAACAAACAAAAAGTCTTGCTGCTGGAATTGACACGATCATGGCCAGCCTCAAGGAAGCAATTGAAGCTCCATCCACAAACATTGATGGTCATACACATTGCCTCGTTTTTTTATATGAAAATCCCCGTACGCCAGAAGTAGATGAAGACGGCACTGCATGGATTCAAGACGCAAACGCACATCGTGCAGGGCTTCTTGCAGCAGAAACAGCCGTAGTCCTATCAAATTATTTACGAGTTCTCGGGTACGACTCTCGTGGGCACACCGTCTCAAGCAGTGATGTAGATCTCAATAAACTTGCAGTCACTGCAGGACTGTTAACTCTAGAGCATGGCGAACTAAAGCATCCCTATATTGGTTCGCGCTTTGGTCTCGCTGCTGTCACCACTAACTTCGCCATAGAACCAGACAAGCCCCTCGCCTCAATGTCAGAACAACCAAAATCTGCTTTTGGAGCTGTTTGGAAATATGGAACTTCATCGATCAAAAATGCCACCAATTCAGTGCCCTATTCTAACCGTCGCTTCGTAGATGGCGCACATCCGTTTGAAAAACTCAAACGTGTCGATATACCAACTACCTATATTGATGAACCCAATATTCCCCGAGTTCCAAAACGTACAGATTTATTCACACGCGCCAAATTTGGAGATTTGGGAAAGAAAGTGCAGGATGCGTCCAAAAATGGCCACTATGTAATCAAATCCGCACCTTCAATGGCTCAGCGAAAGCCGTTAGGCGCATTTGTCCTTTTACAGGATGGAAAGGTAGCAAAAAAGCGCGAACCTCTTAAGCCAGATGAAGCATCAAGGTTAATCAAAGCCACCTGTTACTGGCTTGGTATTGACGCAGTTGGCATTTCCCGCTGCCCGACTTGGGCATGGTATAGCCATGATGCAAGGGGAGATGTAATTGACCCACCCCATGACCAGTCAATCAACATGATAGTTGATCAGGGTTACGAGACCATGGAGGGCTCTTCTGGCGATGATTGGATTGCGGTAGCGCAATCTATGCGCGCTTATTTACGTTTCTCACTTTTGGGCGGAGTGATTGCCAGGCAAATACGCAATATGGGCTACAGCGCCAAGGCCCATACAGTAATGGACGGTGATGTATTACAACCTCCACTTTTGCTGCTTTCCGGTCTGGGTGAGGTTAGCCGAATTGGTGAGGTAATCCTCAACCCATTTCTTGGCCCACGTTTGAAATCAGGGACTGTAACGACTGATCTGCCACTCGCACATGACAAGCCCATCAACTTTGGCCTTCAAGAATTCTGCAACTCTTGCAACAAATGTGCTCGCGAATGCCCCGCCGGTGCGATCACTGCCGGACCGAAAACTATGTTCAACGGCTATGAAATTTGGAAATCAGACAGCCAAAAATGCACCTCATATCGCTTGACCAATCTTGGTGGCGCAATGTGTGGGCGCTGCATGAAGACCTGCCCCTGGAACCTTGAAGGGATTTTTAAAGAAAAACCTTTTCGCTGGGCAGCAATGAATATTCCTAAACTCGCACCAGCTTTAGCCAAGCTTGATGACATTGTTGACAATGGCACGCTGAACCCCGTGAAAAAATGGTGGTGGGATCTCGAAATTGAGGAAGATGGTGGCTATCGCCCCACAAAAAATAAAGTAAACTTGCGCAGTCTTTCAAAAGACCTAGATCTCAAGTTCAAAGATCAGACCATGGCAGTCTATCCAGCAACATTGGCGCCACCGCCCTATCTTTATCCTTACACGATGGATCGAGAAAAAGGGATCAAGGCTTACCAAGAAATGGTTTCTGCTGAAGAACACAAAAAGCGTGTTGCGGCTGGGGATAAGAGCATACTTCACCGCTATGATAATGATGAACAAAGTCCCGTAATTTCTGCAATTGTAACAGTTGCAGAGGAAACGGCGAAGGGAATTATGAAATATGAATTTCAGACGATCTCTGGAGATCCGTTGCCAGAATGGCAGGCAGGGGCACATCTAGACATCGTCGTTGCGCCTGAATTCCTCAGACAATACTCGATGTCAGGAGATCCAGCAGATCGCTCTAAGTACCAGATTGTAGTTTTACGAGAAGATGATGGTCGGGGTGGGTCGAAGCTAATGCACCGAGTATTTACCAAAGGACGGCATGTGTTCTTCTCACAACCTATCAATCACTTTGCCCTCAATCATAATGCAACTAAGACCCTACTTATGGGTGGTGGTATTGGCATAACACCTTTGAT
>JAIBDW010000014.1 GCA_024686035.1 Oceanospirillaceae bacterium | reverse complement strand
GTTGATCGCTCCAAGTGATAATGCTTGAGGTTCTGTAAGGGGTGCTAATAACCCGTGAAGGCGCTGGGCCAGCATGGTTTTACCTGTTCCAGGTGGGCCACACATTAACATGTTATGGTGCCCGGCGGCGGCTATTATTAATGCCCTCTTAGCTTGCTCTTGGCCTCGCACATCTAATAGTTCTGCACTTGGGGGATGACTTTCAATGCATTGAGCAGGTGTTGGACTGATTTGTTTTTCTGGATCGTGGAGCCATTGGCTCAGTTCATTTAAGTGCCTAGGGCAAAGCACACGACTGTGTTTGGGCATGGTTGCCTCTGCGACATTTTCTGGCGCTACTACCATGATCCGCCGGCTTTCTTGGCAGCCCACTGATGCGCTCAAAATAGCCGGGCAGCGTCTAAGCTTGGAGCTTAATGCAAGCTCAGCCACAAACTCATAACCTGTCACTTCATCTACCGGCAACTGGCCACTGGCAGCCAGTAGCCCAACGGCTATGGCTAGGTCAAAACGACCACCCTCTTTAGGCAAGTCTGCAGGTGCAAGATTAATGGTGATACGCTTGGTAGGAAACTCAAAGCCTGCATTAATAATGGCACTGCGCACGCGATCCTTGCTTTCGCGTACTGCAGTTTCAGGCAGGCCTACGATGGTGAGTGCGGGCAAGCCCCCACTTAGGTGTGTTTCCACACTCACTAAAGGGGCTTCTATACCTACATAAGCGCGGCTATAAGTTAGAGCATAGGTCATCGCCTTTCCTTGGCTGAACTTGGATATTTGTTAAGTCTAGCAGTGGATGTAAATACTGCACTGGCCACTACAAATACGCCCCAATTCGGTGCGTTGTATTCAAGCGCTGCGCTACTTTGGGTCTGCTTTAATTCAAGTATGGGATTAAACTTAATAAATACCCAATATTAGAGCCTTTTTGACATTTTTTTGAGCAATAAAGTTGGCACAGTCCCTGCAACATCTTATGCTAGGCGATGTGCCATTTATAACTTATTAATGTAAAGGAGCTCCAAATGAAATTGGTTAGCGCAATTATTAAACCGTTCAAATTAGATGATGTCCGTGAGGCTCTTTCAGATATGGGCGTGCAGGGTGTTACGGTCACTGAAGTGAAGGGCTTTGGTCGTCAAAAAGGCCATACTGAACTTTATCGTGGCGCAGAATATGTGGTGGATTTTTTACCTAAGGTTAAAGTTGAAGCTGCAGTTGATGACAACTTAGTAGATCAAGTGATTGAAGTGATCAGCAACGCTGCCAACACAGGCAAGATCGGTGACGGCAAAATTTTCGTAGTGAACTTAGAACAAGCTATCCGCATCCGCACCGGTGAGACAGGTTCAGAAGCACTTTAATGTGATTAAATCAGCAATAGCTTTCGCTTAATGCTGATTTAATATTACTTTATTCTCGTTTTTCATTATCTCTAATACCAAAAGCCATTTAAGCTTTAATGGCGACGAGTTATCTTGTATATTATGTCAGCTTTCTTATTTATTGATAGATGCCTAACTAGGCCTCGTCACATAGAAAGCAGACAATAATAAAGTGGTATCAGCCACGATATACTAAGAGTTGATGAGATAATATGAAATATGCTGGTTTCCGAACGGAGTTTATACTTGGCTTAGTCGCTTGTGCGGCAATCCTGGCTAACGCATTATATATGGAGTTTGCCATGGGTTTAGACCCATGCATGTTGTGTATGGGTCAGCGTTTCGTTTATCTAGCCATGGCCTCTGTATTCATGCTGGCAGCTTTGCATAATCCTTATTTTGGCGGCCACAAACGCTATGGGTTTGTACTATTCATTCTCAGCTTAGCGGGCATAGGTTTGGCGGTGCGCCAACTATATTTACAAAGTTTACCTGCAGATCTTGTGCCTGCTTGTGGCCCTAGCTTTAGCTATATGCTTGATGCGTTTCCATTTATGGAAGTAGTAGGGGCCATGATTAAAGGTTCTGGATCTTGTGCTGAAGTCTTATGGAGCTTCTTAGGCTTGTCTATTGCAGGCTGGAGCTTGATATTGTTTGTTTTGTTGGCGATTTATTGCCTGCGCTTAAGCATAGTCTCTACCAAAATCATATTGGTTTAAACCCACCAGGCTAGGCCCTGCAACACTAGGGCCGCCATTATCCCTGCAATCACATCATCTAACATGATGCCAAATCCACCGGACACTTTTTTGTCGATCCAGTTGATCGGCCATGGCTTAACGATATCAAAAAAGCGAAATAATACAAACCCCACCAAAACCCATACCCAGCCCGCTGGTGCCGCAATCATTGTGACCCAAAAACCGACAAACTCATCCCACACAATGCCTCCATGGTCATGCACACCTAAATCTTTTGCAGTTTTTCCGCACAAATAAATGCCCAATACACTGGTCACTAAAATCATTAGCAAATAGTGGTCAACGCTCAGCTTTGATAAAGGCCAATATAACAACACCGCAGCGATGGTGCCAAAAGTCCCCGGAGCCTTTGGCGCTGCGCCACTACCAAAACCAAAAGCGAGAAGGTGTACTGGGTTTAACCAGTTGGGTTTTACAATAGCCGTTTTCATGTCGTATCCTTAAAAGTGTTGGTAGCCTTTAGGGGCCGCGTATAAGCTGCCGTCGGCGCCCCATATTCTACAGCCCAGTGTGCCGCTAATTCGGCCTATGGCTGTTAGAGGCAGGTTTTGAGCGCTTGAGAAAGCTTGCGCATCGTTGACTAGCTCAGCAGGTAAAGTGAAACATAGTTCAAAATCTTCTCCACCGTTAAGTGCTTTGTCTTGAGCTTGATTTAGCGGTAGATGAGCGCGTAGCTCGTCAGACAGTGGCAGATCTGCTACATTAAGCTGTGCTCCGCAGCCACTGGCTCTAAGAATGTGCTCCAAGTCCTGTACTAGACCATCAGAAACATCCAAACATGCGGTGGCTTTGCCTCTTAACCAATGGCCAAGCTCTATCCGTGGGGTGGGGTCGTAAAAGCGCTGGCTCAGTGTGTCTTTAGCATCACGGCGCTGTTGCATGATGGTTAGGCCTGCGGCACTGTCTCCTAAACTACCAGAGACCATAATAACATCGCCTATTTGTGCGCCACTTCTGGTAATCGCTTGCCCAACAGGCACCCAGCCCATGGCATGAATACTAATAGTTAGTGGCCCACGGGTGGTGTCCCCACCAGCTAAGCTTATCTTACAGGTGCCTGCTTTAGCAGCAAGACCCTGGCTAAAGTGCTCCATCCAACAGGCATCTGCACTGGGCATTGTAAGGCATAAGTTAAACCAGGCAGGGGTGGCTCCCATGGCGGCCAAATCGCTCACACTAGCGGCCAAACACCGTTGGGCAATTTGACTGGCAGACATATCGGCAAAGAAATGAACGCCAGACACGAAGGTGTCACTGCTGATGCAAAGCTGGTGATTAGGAGGGAGTTGAAGTAAGGCGCAATCATCACCAGGGCCAAGCGCCATAGCAGGCCCAAGCCTAAGCTCTGGACGGTCAAAGTAGCGTTTGATTAGATCAAATTCGCCCATAGTTCTCACATTGTCGTCACAAGATTTGCCTAGCTAGCGCTAGCTTTTTGTTTCGCTGTAATTTCGACCAAACGATGATCCAATGCGATTTTATCTAAAATACTGTTAACGTATTTGTGTCCATCGGTAGAGCCAAACACTTTACCCAGCTCAATACATTCGTTAATAACAACACGATAAGGCACAGTGACTGAATCACTCAGCTCAAAAGCACCCATACGTAATACGTTGAGCTCAATAGGGTCTAAGTCTGACAACTTGCGATCTAAATATTGAGCAATCATCATATCAAGGCTTGCTATTTGTGCAGCAACGCCGCGCAAAAGTTGGCCAAACATACGCTTATCTGCATTTTTAAAGTCTTGATCTACTAAAAATTCAGCTTGCACATCTACCGCGCTAGCGCCGCTCATGTGTATTTGATACAAGGCCTGCAGCGCTAATTCTCTAGCTGCTCGGCGGCGGTCTGGACGACCTTTATTTGCGTTCATTTATGCCTCTAACTGACGTAACAAGCTAACCATTTCTAGTGCAGACATCGCAGCTTCTGCGCCTTTATTACCTGCTTTGGTACCGGCACGTTCAATTGCTTGTTCTATAGAATTCACGGTTAATACGCCGTTTGCTACAGGAATACCGTGGTCTAAGCCCACCTTGCTGATTCCAGAGGAGGCCTCTCCAGAGACATATTCAAAATGTGGCGTACCTCCACGGATTACAGCACCAAGGGTAATAATGGCGTCATCTTTGCCTTGTTGGGCAATTTTTTGTGCTACTAATGGGATTTCAAAGGCGCCAGGTACGCGTATAACACGAATGTTATTCGCATCTACTCCGTGACGCTTTAATGTGTCCAAAGCCCCATCAACAAGACTTTCTACTACAAATGAGTTAAAACGACCTACCACTAGGGTGTAGTGGCCATTGGCATCGTCAAAACGGCCTTCAATATGAGTTACAGACATATATTTTCCTTCCAATTATCCTGCATCAACGACTTAATGCTCGCAGTCGATATATTCTTCAATTTCTAAATCAAAGCCAGAAATGGCATTGAATTTCATTTCTTGGCTTAAGAGGCGCATTTTACCCACACCTAAGTCACGCAAAATCTGTGATCCAGTACCTACGTTTAAATAAGCCCCAGAACTATCTGTATTAAACTGGCGAGGTACGGCAGTTTCAAAAAATGCATCGATACTGCCTTGTAGATTACGATCTTCCGCTTGCCCCAACAACACCAATACCCCTTGGCCTTCTTTAGCAATACGCTCAAGACACGAGTCAATCGTCCACTTAGGTGTAGAGGGCATCGCACCCACTAGGTCGCGCAACACATCGGCCTGATGCACACGAACAATGGTGGAGTCTTGTGCATTGATATCGCCCATAGTGAGTGCTAAATGGGTGCCACCGTAAATCTTGTCTTCATAGGTATGCAAGCTAAAGTCGCCGTGGCGCGTGGGCAATGAATGATGGCTCACTTTATTAATGGTCTTTTCGTTGAGGTTACGAAAGTGAATCAAATCAGCAATGGTGCCAATTTTCAAATCATGTTCAGCAGCAAACTTCATCAAGTCATCACGACGAGCCATGGTGCCATCATCATTCATAATTTCAACAATCGCCGCTGCTGGCGTATAGCCTGCAAGACGGGCCAAATCACATCCAGCTTCTGTATGGCCTGCACGAGTTAACACGCCGCCTTCTTTTGCCATTAATGGAAATATGTGTCCTGGCTGCACAATGTCTTGTGGCTGCACATCCGCTGCCACTGCGGTGCGAATAGTGTAGGCACGATCTGCTGCAGAAATACCTGTAGTCACGCCTTCTGCAGCTTCAATAGACACGGTGAAATTGGTTTCGTACGCGGTGCCGTTGCTTTTTACCATAAGAGGTAAATCTAGCTTGGCGCAGTGTTCACGCGATAACGTAAGGCAGATGAGGCCACGTGCATGCTTGGCCATAAAGTTAATGTCTTCTGGCCGCACTTGCTCAGCCACCATCACAAGATCACCTTCGTTTTCACGATCTTCATCATCCATAAGAATGATCATTTTACCTTGTCGCAGATCTTCGATCAGCTCTACTGAGGTGTTCATGTGCATGTGATAACCTATACTTAAATTCAAGGCCTACACAACGAAGTGGTGGGTAGGTAATTTAGCCGGCTATTGTGCCAGATTTCGCGGGCAGTGGCTAGCTATCAGCGCTTTTTGGGGTGGCATCAATACGCCAATCATAGCCTACTTGTGTGATCTGTTTAATATCAAGGCCATGGGCTTGTGACATTTTATCTAATGGCAGGTTAAATAAGGCTTTGGCTTTGCTGCCTAATAACTTGGGGGCCATAAACACCACCAAGTGATCTGTTAAACCTTCGGTTAGAAAGGCCCCGCTTAAACCGGCTCCAGCTTCTATCAACACTTGGTTGCACTGTCTTTGGCTGAGTGCTTTTAACACGGCCGCTAAATCCACTTTTGCGTCATCGTTTAAAGCACACACCAAAAGCTCTACCCCTGCTTCAATCAAAGGTTGATGCCGCTTTAGGTCTGTCACGCAGGTGACTACTAACACAGGACCTGATTGCTGCAATAGCTTGGCGGTAACCGGCATCCGTAGCTGGCTATCTAATATTACCCGCAGGGGCTGTTTTACCCGTTTTACGGTGGCATCAGGCACGCCTGACATTAACAATTCTGATGCCCGCACATTCATGCTTGGGTCGTCTCTTAGCACTGATCCAATACCGGTAATCACCGCACAACTTTGCGCCCGTAACAAGTGCACTTGGGCGCGGGCTTGTGGACCTGTAATCCACTGGCTTTCACCGGACTCCATCGCCGTGCGACCATCTAAACTCATTGCCATCTTATTGATAACATAGGGCTTGCCACGGGTCATACGTTGGAAAAATGCTTGGTTAGATGTTTCACACTGTGCCTGCATTACAGGCCCAATCACCTCTACACCTGCCATGCGCAGCTTGGCCAAGCCTTCTCCTGCCACTTTAGGATTGGGGTCTTGGCAGCCATATACCACACAAGCTACGCCCGCTTCGATAAGCGCTAAACTACAAGGCGAGGTGCGGCCATAATGACTACAAGGCTCTAAAGTAACATAGGCTGTGGCGCCTAACGCGTTATCAGCAGCGGCTTGAATGGCCATGATTTCAGCATGAGCTGCACCTGCTTCTTGGGTAAAGCCTGCACCAACCACTTTATTTTGTTTAACTAACACACAACCAACGGCTGGGTTAGGCCTAGCAATAAGCTGTGCGCTGGTTGCTTGTTCTAGAGCGAGTTGCATAAAGTGTGCGTGGTTAAATTGATGCGCCATTAGCTTAACTACCTTGATGCTCTTGTTCTAGGCGTTCGATCTCGGCCCTAAATTCGTTCAGGTCTTTAAAGCTGCGATACACAGAAGCAAAACGCACATAAGCCACTTCATCCAATTTACGCAGCTGCGCCATCACCGCTTCACCCACTATCTGAGTGCCCACTTCTCGCTCACCACCTGCTCTAAGTGCATGCTTAATACGGTTGATACTGGCTTCTATGGCTTCAATGCTGACAGGGCGCTTTTCTAAAGATCTTAAAATACCTGCACGCAGCTTTTCTTCATCAAAGGGTTGGCGTGTGCCATCTTGCTTCACCACTCTGGGCATTAATAATTCTGCCACCTCAAAGGTCGTGACGCGCTCATTGCAAGTTAAGCATTCTCGCCTACGACGAATTTGCGCCCCTTCACCCACTAAACGTGAGTCAATTACTTTGGTTTCTGGGTTGCTGCAAAAAGGGCAATGCATCGGTGTTTATACCTGTGGTTTGAAGGGGTAAGCTATAAGGCATTATAGCCCTAGAGACCTTTGCATAATACGGCGACAAAAGGAAAATGAGATGAAAAAGGCCTGATTTGGGCGAAAAACAGGTCTTTTTTAGCCATTTTAACTTGGCGTTCGTATTGTACAAAGGCCTGTTGATATGTAGCTCTGGACCAGTTACGCATAATGTGGCTTGGATCAGAGACCCTAGGGTTTGGATGCGCCACATAAATGACTGGCTTTAAAACCAATAGCTGCTATTGTGGCGCACATCTGTATGTTTAAAGGAACAAGATGAGCAACTTACCCGTGGCTGAATTAGCCGCTCTAGCTGCTGCCATATGCTGGACTTTCACCGCTATTCTGGCGGCACCAGGCGTTCACCATTTTGGCGCAGTCGCGTTCAATCGTTATAGAGTTGTATTTGCCGGCACTGTGCTTATTATCATCACCAGCGTTATGGGCTTGTGGTCAAGTATGCCAGACAATGCAATGATTGCTCTTATCGGCTCAAGTTTAGTGGGCATCGTGGTGGGTGATACGGCGTTAATGCAAGCCTTAAAACGCATTGGCCCCAGACGTAATTCAGTATTATTTGCCACCAGCGCACCTATGGCAGCTGGCATGGGCTTTCTTTGGTTAGGTGAGACCCTAAGCACCAACTTGCTGATTGGTTGCGGATTAATTTTAACAGGTGTGGTCAATGCTGTTTGGTGGGGACGTAAAGCTTCTGGTGAGCACCGCTTAGAAAAAGTGAGCGGCCACTTAGGCCTAGGCATTTTACTGGGGTTAACTGCCGCATTTGGACAAGCGGCGGGGGCGGTGATGGCTAAGCCTGTATTGTTAGCCGGCGCAGACCCTATTGCAGCCTCAGCAATCAGAGTAGGTTTTGCCGCCGTGGTGCTGCTACTTGTGCGTATACTGCCCTTTGCGTGGGCCAAAGCTAACGCCAAGCCAACCGTTGCCTACATTTGGCGCACCATGTCCAGTGCAACTCTAGGCCTAGTGATAGGCATGACCCTACTCGTGTATGCCTTGGGCGCTGGAGAAGTGGGCATTGTGATGACTCTATCAGCCACCACCCCTGTGCTTATATTACCTGTGGTTTGGGTCATTACTGGGCAGCGCCCTAGCCGTGGCTCTTGGGCAGGTGCGGCATTAGTCGTAGTGGGTAGTGCAGTATTATTTTTAAGCCACTAATGCCCATTTACTAAGCAAGGTAGGCCGCTAAAAAGTCATCAAAAGATTGCGTTTGACCCGCTTCAATGTGCTCTTGCTGCACAATAGATTCACTCACTTGGTCACTTAGCTCTTGCCTTCGTTGTAAACATAGACTTTGCTGCAAGTGGTGCTCTTGATGTTGCTTGGCTAATTTAAAGCACAAGTCTTGATGTGATAAGCCTTCTTGCTCCATCGCCGCTATAACTTGGGCCGATGGAGTAAGTGCAGGGTCGTTTATTCTAGCTGCCATGGCCTCTATGGCTGCCAACACTTGTTGTTTTTCAGGCATGATATCGGCTACTAAACGCAGATTTTCCATCATTTCAAGGCCTAAATTGCGCAAGCTCTTTGGGCCTGCGCAGGTTTCAAGCATGAGCCCAGGTTTGCGGCCTTGGTGCACGACTACGGCTTGGTTTGCACCAATGATCCCACACTCTTGATCGCTAATCACAGGGCTTTTGGAAAACAAACACCAGCTAAGAAAGACGTTTATAAACTGACTTTGTTGTGCATCTATACCCAAAGGTAAAAAAGGGTTCAGATCGATATTACGCACTTCAACATATTCCACACCCGCTTCTTTAAGCGCGTGCACCGGCTTTTGTCCAGCCCGAGTCACCCGCTTTGGCCTTATGTCACTGTAATACTCGTTTTCAATTTGCAATAAGTTAGCGTTGAGTTGGCGATATTTTCCATCCACCTTGACGCCTATTTTTTCATACACAGACAAAGGGGTAGAAATAGCATGTTCTAAGGATTGAGCATATTTTTCTAGATCGTTAAAGCATAGGCTCAAGACCGACTGCACTTTGTTGTTATATCCCACATCGCTCATGCGCAAAGAGGTTGCATAAGGCCCTACTAAAGAGCCACCTATGCCTTTAACCAAAGCCACATCTCGGCCTTTCACAAAGCTTGCATCAATGGCCGGGGATGCGCCAAATAGGTACAGCAACACCCACGAATGGCGTCTAAAATTTCGAATCAAGCCAAAATATTGGCTAGATTGAAAATCACATAAAGGCTGCTCATCACCTAACAACTTTTGATAGGCTGGCCAAAAGTTGTCTTGTGGAGAGAAGTTAAAATGCAAACCGGCAATAGATTGCATAATCTTACCGTATCGATAAGCCAAACCTACTCTATAGGTATGTTTAAGTTTGCCTGTGTTGGAGGAGCCAAAATCCGCAATACGAATGTCATCTTCTCCATCTAAGAAACACGGCATACTCGCAGGCCATAAGTACTCACCTGTATTTTGTAGCTGGCTGGCGCTAAAGCTATGTAGCTCTTGCATAAACGCTAAGGCAGCCATAGGGCTTTTAAATACGGGCGTGATGTATTCCAGCAAAGCCTCTGAATAATCAGTAGTAATACTAGTATGTGTAAGGCTTGATCCTAGCGCTTTGGGATGGTCCGCATGGCTTACTCGTCCATTTAAAGACACGCGCAAGCCTTCTTTTTCAATCCCACACTGTAAACTAGCCAAAGTGCTAGCCACGGGAGAGTTTTTCACCTGCTGTAGACGTTGTGATAAATATGTAGGCATCTATAGTTCCAAATGGCGTTAAATAGCGAAGACTAGAAAAACGAAGTTTAGCCTAGTTTGCGTTCAAATTCTGCGTAGTATTACTTTTTTAATTGCGCATGGGCATCTTTTAATTTTTGCGCCATACTGCCCAGAGCTTGCTGCGGCTTGGCATTAGCTTGAGCCTTTTTAGCCGGTTTGTGATGAGCATTAGTGGCAGTGGGTTTGCCAGATATTGACAGGTCGTCTTGTGGAGGTAGTTCATCACTTAAGCGCATTGTTAAGCCTATGCGCTTTCGGGCCACATCTATTTGCATCACCTTCACTTTCACAATGTCTCCAGCTTTGACTATGTCGTGAGGGTCTTTGACGTATTGTTCACAAAGTGCAGAAATGTGTACTAAGCCATCTTGATGCACACCAATATCGACAAAAGCGCCAAAATTAGTGACATTGCTAATGGTTCCTTCCATGATAGCGCCTAAAGAGAGGTCTTTAATACTCTCTACACCGTCTGTGAGCTTGGCCATTTTAAACTCTGGCCTTGGGTCGCGCCCAGGCTTTTGTAGCTCACTAAGCAAATCTTGTAAGGTGTGCTCCCCCACGCCTTGCTCGTGTAATTTTGCAACCTGAACCTTTTTAAGCTGATCACTACCCAACAAATCAGCCACGCTTAGGTGTAACTGCTGTGCCAATTTACCCACTAAGGCATAAGCTTCTGGGTGCACGCTGGTGGCATCTAGAGGGTTATCGCCTGCGCGAATACGCAAAAATCCAGCCGACTGTTCAAACGCTTTGCCACCTACACGCGCCACTTTAAGCAGCTGCTTACGATTATTAAAGGCGCCGTTTAGCTCTCGGTGCAGCACGATGTTGTCTGCCATGGTTTTGTTTAAGCCTGCCACTCGCTGCAATAAAGGCGCTGAAGCCGTATTTAGATCTACTCCCACATTATTCACACAGTCTTCTACTACGTTATCTAGCTTGCGGATCAATTGAACTTGGCTAACGTCATGCTGATATTGGCCTACACCAATAGCTTTGGGGTCTATTTTCACTAACTCTGCCAATGGATCTTGCAAACGTCTGGCAATAGAAACAGCACCACGGTAGCTTACATCTAACTCTGGAAACTCAGCTGCAGCTAAGGCCGACGCCGAATAAACGGACGCGCCGGCTTCACTGACAATAATACGCTGTGGCGCATCAGTTCCTAGTCGTGCTTGGACCTCTTTAACGAGCTGATCCGTTTCTCTGGAGCCTGTGCCATTACCTATGGCAACCAATTGAATATGGTAGGTTTTACACCAATGCACCAACAGCTCTAAAGCCTCCTGCCATTTATGGTGAGGCACATGAGGAAAGATGGTTTGCGTGCTTAACAGCTTGCCCGTTGAGTCTACTACGACAGCCTTCACCCCTGTGCGTAAGCCAGGATCTAGCCCTAGAGTCACTTTGTCACCTGCAGGGGCAGCTAATAACAAGTCTTTTAAATTATGGGCAAACACATCGATGGCACTTTGCTCTGAGGCTTCTCTTACTTTATTGATGAGGGCCGTTTCTAGCTGGCTAGCTAGCTTCACACGCCATGTCCAACGCACCACTTCACTCAGCCATTTATCGCCAGCTCGGCCCTGATCTTTGATGTTCCAATAGTTGGCCACTTTTGACTCGAAAGGCAGATGTTCATCTATAGACCATAAAATAGTGGCCTGTAAAAACCCTTCATTACGACCTCGTAGAATGGCTAGTGCACGGTGGGAGGGAATGGTCTTTAAGGCTTCTTGAAAGTCAAAGTAGTCTTGAAACTTGGCCCCTTGTTGCTGCTTACCATCCACCACCTGAGTTTGCCACTTAGCGTTTTGCCAGCCTAAGGTGCGCAGATCTGCCAGCAAATCTGCCGCCAAACTAAAACGCTCCATCAATATTTGCTTGGCACCATCAAGGGCATCTTTGGTGTTATTAATGGCAAGCTTGGCATTGACGTAATCCTGAGCCTCCTGCTCTGGGTTAAGGGTAGGGTCTTTTAATAAGGCATCAGCCAATGGCTGCAAGCCAGATTCGATGGCGATTTGAGCTTTGGTACGACGCTTTATTTTATAAGGCAGGTATAAATCTTCTAAACGAGTTTTACTATCTGCCGCGTTAATGAGGCTCGTAAGCTTGGGGGTGAGTTTATCTTGTTTTTCAATATTTTCTAAAATAGTCTTACGCCTAGCATTGAGCTCGCGTAAGTAGCCTAGGCGCTCTTCTAGCATGCGCAGCTGAGTATCATCCAATACGCCAGTCACTTCTTTACGATAACGCGCAATGAAAGGCACTGTAGAGCCTTCATCCAATAACTTGATAGCGGCATCTACCTGCCAAGTTTGTACTGCAAGTTCAGTGGCGATTTGCTGATGTATCACAAACTTAGCATCCTTCTTATTTTTAAAGCATAGCCCTGTTAATAGGGTCGTTAAGAGAAGTTTTAAAGAGGTGGGTGTAAAAGCAAGTGTAAAGGTAGACATACCGACCAATGTTAGCGCAAAAAAAAGGCCCCGATAAAGGGGCCTTTTATAATCACAGCATCATGAGCATGGGTTTAGCTTTGCTGTGGCCCGGCATCAATAATGTCTTGTGAAACACTAAAGCGTTTGAAGTTTTCGTTAAACTTGGCGATCAAAACGTCTGCTTCAGCATCGTATGCAGCGCAGTCTTGCCATGTATCACGCGGGTTTAATAAATGGCTATCTACACCCTCTAGGGTGGTAGGCACATCGACGTTTAGCCCGCTTAAGTGCTGAGTTTTTGCCTGTGTAATATTGCCGCTTTGGATGGCTGCAATAATGGCGCGAGTGGTAGGAATACTAAAACGCTTACCCGTGCCATATGAGCCACCTGTCCAGCCAGTGTTAACAAGATATACCTTACTGCCAAACGCTTGAATACGCTTCATTAACAACTGTGCATATACTCCTGCTGGACGGGGGAAGAAAGGCGCCCCAAAGCAGGTAGAAAAAGTAGAACGAATCGCAGCACTGGAACCCATTTCAGTAGAGCCTACTAGCGCAGTATAGCCACTTAAAAAGTGATAGGCTGCAGCTTCTTTAGACAAGATAGACACAGGAGGTAATACCCCTGTTAAATCACAGGTTAAGAAGATAATAGCTTCAGGCTCACCTGCTAAGTTGTCTTGTGTGCGCTTTTCAATGTGCTCTAAAGGATAGGCACAACGACCATTTTCTGAAATGTCTGTGTTGTCGTAGTCTGCCTCTTTACTGTCTTCATCCAGACACACGTTTTCGATAATAGCGCCAAAACGAATGGCATCCCAAATAAGAGGCTCATTTTTTTTGCTTAGGTTAATGGTCTTAGCATAGCAACCACCTTCAATGTTAAACACTACGCCTTCACCCCAGCCGTGTTCGTCATCACCTATTAAGTAGCGTTCTGGATCTGCAGATAGTGTCGTTTTACCTGTGCCAGACAAGCCAAAAAACAAGGTTGTTTTGCCATCATTACCCACGTTAGCTGAGCAGTGCATGGGTAATACGTCATTGGCTGGCAACAGGAAGTTTTGTACCGAGAACATGGCTTTTTTCATTTCACCAGCGTAACGCATGCCTGCTAGTAGTACCTTGCGTTCAGCAAAGTTGATCATCACACAGCCATCGCTGTTAGTGCCATCACGCTGAGGGTCACATTCAAAGTTGGCCACGTTAAGAATTTGCCACTCATCCTTATCTGCAGTGTTGTATTGCGTTGGTACTATAAAGAGATTTTGGCCAAACAAATTCTGCCATGCTGTTTGAGTGGTCATTTTAATAGGAATGTAATGACTTTGGTCTGAACCTACATGAACGTTAGCTACATATTTGTCTTGGCCCACTAATGAAGCCTCTACACGATTCCACAAGGCATCAAATATTGCTGGCGTTACTGGGCGGTTTATCGCACCCCATTCAATCTGGTCTGACGTACTTGATTCTTGAACCACGAAGCGGTCTAAAGGTGAACGGCCCGTGCGATGCCCGGTGATCACATTAAGTGCTCCCGTGTTAGCCAATGTGCCTTCGCCATTAGCGACCGCCTTTTGGACTAAGCTTGCCGGGGATAGTTGCGTGTAGGTGGTGCCAGTATTATTAGCTACAGTTGCGGTCATGTATCAATACCTTTGAATTACTTAGGTTTTTAAAAAAATCTAAAGCCCTAGTAAAGAATGCCATTTTGGCGTGAAAAAAAGAACCGACATTATGGCAGAAAAGTATTATAAAAAGTTAAAAAAGTACCCCTGATAGTAAAATATGGGCCATCACTAAAAATTATAATGGTCCTTTATTGGCTACAAATAGGGGTTTTTCTAGTTAATGCACTGCTGGACTGACTGTCTCTGCAACGACACCTTGCTCAAACAAAACATGGCAATCGACCTTGTCAAAAGAATAGTGGGCGTTGCAAAATTGGCAATCGATCACGATGGCTTCTTGCTCTTGCAAGATTTCATCTGCAGCCGTTTTGCCTAAGCTTGTGATCGCTCCGCCACAACGCTTGCGACTACAGTCACACTGTTGCAAAACAGCACGAGGAGTAAACACTTTGACTTGTTGCTCATGGAATAATCTATGCAGTACTTGATCTGCTGGTAGCTGTGCAAGCTCATCTTCTGTCAGTGTGGCAGCCAAAGCATGCACAAGTTCCCAATCTAAATCTGCTTGGTGTTGCTCAGCCTCCGTTTGAGGCAAGCGTTGTAGCATAAAGCCAGCAGCGCCCTGATCTGTGCTCACAAGTTGAATATGAGTAGGTAGTTGTTCTGACTGGTAAAAATAACCCTCAACACATTGTGCTAACGTGGGTTGGTCCACCATCACCACACCTTGATAGCGCTGCCCCTGGTCTGGCTCAATAGTAATGACTAAGCGGCCATCGGCCACCATTTGACTAAAGGTTGCGTTAGGTACAATAGGCTCATTCATCTGGGCCATGCCTTTTACTCTAAACGGCTGTTCTGGGTCATCACTTAACTGTCGGCATTCTGCCATAACCCACTTCAGTGGGCCCTCTCCACGAATCTGCACGCTCAAGCGCCCACGTAATTTAAGTTTTGCACTAAGTAAGCAAGCCACTATAAGCATTTGCGCAAGCAAACTCGCCACAGGGGCGGGGTAATCTTGTTGGTCTAATAGGGTTTTTACACCCTGATCTAGCCGTAGGTGAACGCCGCGGATGTCCATATCGTCGAACATAAAGCCTTGCATTTTGTCATTGGTCATTGGATTAAGAAGTCTTGGAAGATGGATACACGCTAATTGTAAACTACAACTGCTGCTGTTCAAAACGCTGTTGGTCTCGGCGCTGTTTTTTTGTAGGTTTACCCTCTGAAATAGTGGTTTGACCCATGGCTTTTTTACTGGCGGCTAAGTCTGTGCGCGCTTTTTCACTCTGAGCTGTTTCCTGATACAAAAGCGCCGCTTCTGGCGCTCCTCTTCGTGACCCAGAAATGGCCTGCACTAAAATAGTTTTTTCATCCGGGCCTTGACGCATGGTTATTTTTGCGTGCACCTCTACCACGCGGCTGCACTTAGTTTTAGCACCCTGATAATGCACCTTACCACTTTCAACAGCTTGTTTGGCAAGGGCGCGTGTTCGATAAAATCGTGCCGCCCATAACCACTTATCCAAACGAACTTTATCATGCGTATTTGTGTCGACTTTGTGGCCCATGTTGTATTCTCGCTTGTTTACAAAAGCATGACATAAAGTGCCTGAACTATGGATTGAATTATGCTAAAGTCAGGCGCATATTTTTTGTTGTACCATATCATTATATAGGACTCCCCATGAGCGAAGTAAAGCACTGTAAGTTATTAATTTTAGGTTCTGGACCTGCAGGCTACACTGCTGCTGTATATGCAGCCCGTGCAAACCTTAATCCAGTGTTAATTACAGGTATGCAAATGGGTGGTCAGCTAACCACAACCACAGAAGTAGATAACTGGCCTGGCGACGTGGAAGGCTTACAAGGCCCAGCCTTAATGGAGCGTATGAAAGCTCATGCTGAGCGCTTTGAAACTGAAATCATTTTTGATCAAATAGATGCTGTGGACTTAAACCAGCGACCTTTTCAACTCACAGGTCAAGGCACACACTATACCTGTGACGCTTTGATTATCTGCACAGGGGCAAGTGCTCGCTATCTAGGTCTGGACAGTGAAACTGCATTCCAAGGCCGAGGCGTATCGGCTTGTGCTACCTGTGACGGTTTCTTTTATCGCAACAAAAAAGTGGCGGTCATCGGTGGCGGTAATACTGCCGTTGAAGAAGCTCTTTATCTAAGTAACATTGCTAGTGAAGTGACCGTAGTGCACCGTCGTGACAAGTTTCGTAGTGAAAAAATTCTCGCTGATCGTTTGATGGATAAAGTGGATAATGGCAACGTTAAGGTAGAGTGGCATCATAACCTTGATGAGGTTTTAGGCGATGATATGGGCGTAACAGGTATGCGCATTAAGAGTAGCGAAGATGGCAGCACCAAAGATTTAGACGTTGACGGTGTGTTTATTGCGATCGGCCACACGCCAAACACAGGACTCTTTGAAGGCCAATTAGACATGGAAGGTGGTTATATTAAAGTACAAAGCGGTAGCCACGGCAACGCTACCCAAACGAGCATTGAGGGTGTATTTGCTGCAGGTGACGTGATGGATCATATTTACCGTCAAGCGATTACTTCTGCAGGCACAGGCTGTATGGCCGCCCTAGATGCAGAGCGCTACCTAGACGAACAATAGTTTTTGTTGCAAAAAACTAGAACAGGTCGTTAGATTAATTGTACAATGGCGGCCATCATCCTTGTTTCTAGAGACTTCTAGAACCACTATCTTAAATTAAATTATATGAGAGGCGTACTATGGACTTGTTAGGATTTTTATTCCGATGGTCACACGTTTTATTCGGCATTACTTGGATTGGTATGCTGTACTACTTTAACTTCATTCAAGGCGGCTACTTTAAGCAAGCTAGTCCTGAAGGCCTAACAGATGCTAAAGCTAAGCTAGCGCCAAGTGCTTTGTGGTGGTTCCGTTGGGGTGCTATGGGTACTTTCCTTACAGGCCTTATCCTTATTGGTGCTCTTGGTTCAGCGCTAAATAACTACATTGTTATTGGCGTGATCTTTGGCACACTTATGTTTTTGAACGTTTGGACCATCATTTGGCCAAATCAGAAAATTGCTCTAGGAATGGTTGAAGGCGACGCCCCTGCAGCCGGTGCTAAAGCATTGTTGGCTTCACGTCACAACGTTTTATACTCTGCTCCAATGGCATTTTGTATGCTGGCTTCTGGTCATCCTACTGGCGGAATGGGCTATAGTGCATTCACCATGAGTAACTCAATGATTGCTATGTTGGTGATCATTGCTGCTTTACAAGCCAACGCTATGTTTGGTAAGCAGGGTCCTTTGGCTACAGTAAAGGGCGTGATTCACGGTTCTTTAGGCCTTACTGCTGTAATGGTATTGGTATTGAACTACCTATAACCTTTAAGGTTTTATAGCACACTAAAAAACCCCAGCTTGCTGGGGTTTTTTAGTTATTAAGCCATGTTAAATAGCTTGTGAACAAAAAATTTAGCCTTACTGGCCTATCTTGATCAATTCAACTTCAAAGATTAATGCATCATTAGGCCCGATCATCTGCCCCGCACCTTGAGTGCCGTAAGCCAAATCTGGGTGAATGAAGAACTTAAATTTAGAACCTACACTCATTAGCTGGACGCCTTCAGTCCAGCCTGCGATAACACCATTGAGTGGGAACTGTGTAGGCTCGCCACGATCTACGGAGCTATCAAAAACCTGCCCATCCAAAGTAGTGCCGTGATAATGCACTGTCACAGTATCGGTTGCTGCAGGCTTCGCGCCTTCGGCTGCGACCAATATTTCATACTGTAAGCCACTCTTAGTGACTTGAACGCCGTCTTTTAGGGCATTTTGTGCTAAAAAGTCTTCACTATTAGCCAAAGCCTTATCAAACTTTGAAGCCGCCACTTGGCGTTGATAATCTTGCACAGCAGCCACTGCCTGTTCAGGACTTACTAACATTTTTTGACCAAGGTAAGCGGCATTGAATCCTTCTACGAAAGCTTCTAAATTGAGGTTGTCAAAATCATTCGCAAGCTGTCCGGCAACCAAAGTGCCTAAGCTATAGCTTACATTTTGCTCTACATTATTTAGGTCGATATCTGCAGCAGCAGGTGTTGCTGCAAGGCCAATAGCGCTGGTAACGGCCAAGCGACTCATTAAAGTTTTCATAGTATTTCTCTGTCATTGTGCTAAACGTTATTATTCAGCGTGCTGCATAGGATATATAAGGATTAAACACGAAGCAAAAGTATTTCCAATTGTTTACATTTGATTGCATTTTCTTAGCTATATTTACCAGGGTTTGTGCGGGTTTAGGCTTATCGCTCGGCAAGCATGTGATATCATCGCCGCCATGATTAAATTTGACGACATCACACTACAGCGCGGTGGCCAGCCCCTCATTGAGGGAGCCAACCTGACGCTAAATTCTGGCCAACGATATGGCTTAATTGGACGCAATGGCGCCGGTAAAACGACCTTATTTAAGCTATTGCTTGGGCAATTACAACTGGATGCGGGACAGCTCACCTGGCCACCTGCCATGCGCATGGCGCACATGGCTCAAGAAATAGGCGACGTAAATCGCTCTACTTTGGATCATGTGTTAGACGGCGACTTAGCGTTAAGAGCCGCGCAGGCTGCTATCACAGCAGCTGAAGCTGCCCACGATGAAGCTGCCCTAAGCCACGTATATGCAGATTATGACCACGTGGGTGGTTACAGTGCGGTAAACCGTGCACAACAATTACTACAAGGTTTAGGCTTTCCAGAACAAGATTGGAGCCAACCTGTGGGGAGTTTTTCAGGGGGTTGGCGGGTGAGGCTAAACTTAGCTCAAGCCCTAATGTGCCCGTCTGATTTGTTACTTTTAGACGAGCCCACAAACCACTTAGATCTTGATGCCACAATGTGGCTTGAGTCATGGTTACAAAAATACCCTGGTACTTTATTTTTGGTTTCTCATGACCGTGACTTTTTGGATCAGGTCGTGCAAGTGATTGTGCACTTGGATCGCAAACAGCTCACCTCTTATCGTGGTAACTATGCAGCTTTTGAGCGTCAAAAGGCTGAGCGCATGGCGCAACAACAAGTGGTGTATGCTAAGCAGCAAACCGAAATAGCCCACATTGAAAGCTTTATTCAACGTTTTAAAGCCAAAGCCAGTAAGGCCAAACAAGCCCAAGGCCGCATGAAAGCATTAGAGCGCATGGAGAAGATTGCACCGGCTTACGCCGACTCGCCTTTTACCTTTCGTTTTCCAGCGTTTGACAAAACCAGCTCTACTTTGATCGACCTAGATCAAGTGAGCATTGGTTATGACAAGCCTATTGTCAGTGCCAACGTCACCTTACTGCATGATTCACGCTATGCGTTACTGGGCCCAAATGGCGCGGGCAAGTCTAGCTTGATCAAAACCCTCGTAGGTGAGCTTACTCCCTTATCTGGCCAAGTGGTGCCTGGCGAGCACCTTAAAATCGGTTACTTCGCTCAGCATCAGTTGGAAGCTTTAGATATGCAAGCCAACGGTCTGCTTCACTTACAACGCCTTAAACCTGGTGCTAGTGAGCAAGAATTACGTAACTTTTTAGGTGGCTTTGGTTGGCAAGGTGAGCGAATTTTTGAGCCAGTGAAGCACTTCTCCGGTGGTGAAAAAGTACGCTTGGCCCTAGCGATGATCGCCATTCAAAAGCCTAACCTGCTATTGCTAGACGAACCCACCAACCACTTAGACCTAGAAGCTCGTCATGCCCTTACCATGGCACTGCAAGCCTACCAAGGTGCCATTGTGGTGATTTCTCATGACCGCCACCTATTGCGCCAAGTTGTGGATAACTATTGGCTAGTGGCGGATGGTAAAGTGAAAGAGTTTGAGGGAGACTTGCAAGACTACCAAGTACAAGTGCAAGCCTTGGCGCAAGCCCAAGCTCAAGCGAAGATGAAAGATCGGCAAGAAGCCATGCGCCTAGATCCAAACATCGCCAAAAGCGCTGATTCTGAATCTTTAACACCTGCAGAGCGTAAAGAGCAAAAGCGTCTTCAAGCACAAAAGCGCAAATTGTTAAGTCCTTTGAAAAAGGCCATCGCCAAACATGAAAAAGACATCGATGTATGGCAAGCTAAGCTAGACGAGCTAGAGGGGCAACTTGCACAACCCAGCTTATATGAGGCAGTAAATAAAGCCACACTAAAAGACTTATTGGCTCAGCAAGCCCATGCCAGCGCACAACATGAACAAAATGAAGAGCTTTGGCTTGAAAAAAATGACGAGCTTGAGTCTCTATTATTGCAACAATAGCTTTAAACAACTTAACAATAAGGGCCTTTTATGAGCTTTCAACCTAGCCAACGACAGTTTCCTAATAGCCGCATGCGCCGCATGCGATATAACGAATTTTCCAGGCGCTTAATGCGCGAAAACAGGCTCACTACAGACGACTTAATTTATCCAATGTTTGTGATTGAAGGCAAAAACCAACGCCAATCAATCCCCTCCATGCCAGGCGTAGAACGTTTAAGTATTGACCTGCTCGTGGCCGAAGCAAAACAGCTTTTAGCGCTTGGCATTGCAGCCATAGCCTTATTTCCTGTGACGCCTTTATCGGCTAAATCTTTAATGGCAGAAGAAGCCTATAACCCCGATGGATTGGCCCAACGTGCAGTCAAAGCAGTCAAAGATGCCTGCCCTGAGCTTGGTGTAATCACTGATGTGGCGCTAGACCCATTTACCACCCACGGGCAAGATGGCATCATTAATGAAGAGGGTTATGTGCTTAACGACATTACTGTCGATATTCTTATTAAGCAGGCTTTATCTCATGCTCAAGCCGGGGCAGACGTGGTGGCCCCATCTGACATGATGGATGGTCGTATAGGCTCTATACGTGAGGCTTTGGAAGCGGACAATCACATCAACACGCGCATTATGGCCTATGCTGCCAAATATGCCTCTGCTTATTATGGCCCGTTTCGTGATGCTGTAGGCTCTGCTGGCAACTTAGGCAAGAGCAACAAGTTTGGTTATCAAATGGACCCTGCCAATAGTGATGAAGCCTTACACGAGGTTGCAATGGACATTGCCGAAGGCGCAGACATGGTGATGGTAAAACCTGGCATGCCATACTTGGACATCGTAAGTCGTGTGAAGCGAGAGCTAAAGGTGCCAACCTTTGCCTATCAAGTAAGTGGTGAATATGCCATGCACATGGCAGCCTTCCAAAATGGCTGGCTAGATAAAGACAGCGTAATGATGGAGTCTTTGTTAGGTATTAAACGCGCTGGGGCAGATGGTATTCTCACCTACTTTGCAAAAGATGCGGCTATACTTTTACAATCCGATGCATAACGATTAATTCGAGACAGCAATATGGCCAAAGCCAAAACAGCCTATGTATGTAACGAGTGTGGCTCTGACTACACCAAGTGGCAGGGCCAATGTACCGATTGTGGGGCGTGGAATAGCCTGCAGGAATTTCGTATAGCGCCCGCTGGTGGCCATGTGAGTGCAAGCACTCGAGTGAACGCTGCCACAGCCACTAATGCGGCCAAGGGCTACGCCGGGGTTGCATCCCAACTACAAGATTTAAGTGATGTTGATGTAGCAAGCATGCCTCGTTTGACAACAGACATCGGCGAGCTAGATCGTGTACTTGGTGGTGGCTTAGTGCCTGGGTCTGCCATTCTTATCGGTGGGCATCCTGGCGCTGGTAAAAGTACCTTACTACTGCAGCTCATGTGCAGCTTGGCTCAAAAAATGCCGGCGTTATACGTCACAGGAGAAGAGTCATTACAACAAGTGGCCTTAAGGGCAAAGCGCCTAGAGTTACCTACTAGTAATTTAAAAATGCTCACCGAGACAGATGTAGAGGCTATTTTAGCCACCTGTGCTGCACTAGAGCCCAAGCTGATTGTGGTGGATTCAATACAAGTGATGCAATTAGCCGACATTACCTCAGCTCCAGGGAGTGTGTCACAAGTCAGAGAGTGCGCAGCAGCGCTCACACGCTACGCAAAACAATCTAATGCCATTTTGCTGCTGGTAGGGCATGTTACCAAAGACGGCAGCTTAGCAGGGCCTAAGGTGCTAGAGCACATGATTGATTGTTCCTTGCAGCTTGAAGGCGACAACGACAGCCGTTATCGCACGCTTCGTAGCCATAAAAATCGTTTTGGCGCCGTCAATGAGCTAGGTGTTTTTGCCATGATGGAAAACGGTCTCAAAGAAGTTAAAAACCCCAGCTCCATCTTTTTGTCTCGCAGTGACACCAGTGCTGCAGGCAGCTTGGTGATGGTGATATGGGAAGGCACGCGCCCGCTGTTAGTAGAATTACAAGCTTTAGTGGATGACAGCAGCATGAATAACCCCCGCAGGGTGGCTATAGGTTTAGATCAAAATCGCCTGACCATGTTGCTGGCTGTATTACACCGTCATGGCGGCCTCCATACCGGTGATCAAGACGTATTTGTGAACGTAGTAGGTGGCGTAAGAGTGTCTGAAACTGGCGCTGACTTAGCGATGCTATTGGCCATCGTTTCTAGCTTAAGAGATAGAGCTTTAGATCAAAACCTAGTGGTGTTTGGTGAAGTAGGACTTTCTGGTGAAATACGTCCGGTACCTAGTGGCCAAGAGCGTATACGTGAGGCCGCTAAACATGGCTTTAAGCGCGCTATAGTGCCTATCGCCAATGTGCCTAAAGCCACAGAAGCTAGCGCCAAAGGTCATCTAGGTGGTATGGAAATTATTGGTGTAAAAACATTACAGGAGGCTTTAGCTGCTTTATAACCCCCCAAAACCCAATATTATCACTAAAAATGGGCATATCCGTTTCATTAACACGCATGATAGTGCTGAGTTAGCTGATTACTATAAGCGCAATCGTTCCCATCTCACAGCATGGGAGCCTATACGCGACGCAGATTTTTATCAGCAAGAAGCTAGCTTCAATCGCATTTTAGTGGCCGAGGGCGATTTTCATGCAGACAAGCATGTAAGACTAGGTGTTTTTTGCCACACTAGCCAACGCATGTTGGCTAGTATCGATTTCTCAGATATTATTCGTGGCCCCGTGCAATCTTGTTTTGTAGGCTACTCCATTGATGCTCAACGCCAGGGCCAAGGGTTAATGCAAGAGTTCATCCCGCCTTGCATTGCGTATATGTTTAACCAGTTTAACATCCACCGCATTATGGCCACTTATACCAACAAAAATCACCGCAGTGCGGCTTTATTAGATCGTTTAGGGTTTGAAAAAGAGGGTTATGCCAAGTCGTATCTACACATGAATGGCGTGTGGGAAGACCATGTGCTTAGCGCCATGGTGAACCCACATCACTAGCTATAGGCCAGCCATATAACAGGCATAAAAAAACCGGCATCTATTGCTAGAGGCCGGTTTTCTATGCCAACATCAATTACTTGATCTTAGCTTCTTTATACATAACATGCTTACGGACTCGTGGATCGTACTTCATCATTTCCATTTTGTCAGGCATGGTACGCTTGTTCTTAGTAGTGGTGTAGAAGTGACCAGTACCAGCGCTGGAAACCAGCTTAATCTTATCGCGCATTAGTCTTCTCCTTAAACCTTGGTGCCGTTGGCACGAACATCAACTAGAACGGAATCAATACCTTTCTTGTCAACAATACGCATACCTTTAGAAGATACACGAAGGCGAACGAATTTGTTTTCGCTTTCTACCCAAAAACGATGCCAATGCAGGTTTGGTAAAAAACGACGACGTGTTTTGTTTTTAGCGTGAGACACATTGTTACCAGCGACAGGGCGCTTTCCGGTAATCATACATACTCTGGACATTTTAACTTCCTCAAATTTAATTATTGAACCAAGCCTTATGCTTAGTCCTCAGGCGGAGCAGCCCTCCAGCGGGCCAATATCCGTACCAGCCACATAACCACCAAAACTCTGGGGGTGGAAATATGGAGGCGGGACTTTAGCAGATTTATCTAGCAATGGCAAGGTATTCAAGGCCTCACATCATCCCTCGGTCTGCAAAAGACATCCATTCACTTCTACCCACAACAAAGTGATCCAAAGTACGGATATCCACCAGATTAAGAGCTTCCACCAAAGCTTTAGTAATGAGCTTATCACTACGGCTTGGCTCAGCTACGCCTGAGGGGTGGTTGTGCGCCAGAATCACCGCTGCGGCATTTTTGGTTAATGCCAACTTCACCACTTCTCGAGGATACACATTAGCGCTGTCTATGGTGCCTTGAAATAACTCAACACATTCTAATAATCTGTGCTGAGTGTCTAGCAACAATACACAAAATACTTCACGCTCATAGTGACCTATTTCACACTGTAAATAGTGGCCCACTTTTGAACTGCTATCTAGCTGCATGGGTTGCTTGAGCTGAGCTTTTTGTAGCCTCACCCCAAGCTCCCTAACCGCCTGTAATTGAACGTATTTAGTGGGGCCTGCACCTTGTTGTAGACAAAATTCTTCTACACTTGCTGCCAGAAGCTCGTGCAAGCCTCCAAACCGAGACAGCATCTGCCGCGCCATATCCACAGCCGACAAGCCCACACAACCGGTGCGTAAGAATATGGCCACTAGTTCTGCGTCTGTTAACTGTTTAGCGCCCAACTTTAGCAACCTTTGTCTTGGTTGTTCTGTAGTGGGCCACTGTGAAATCGCCATGCATCCATGCTCCTAGTCCATTAGGTTGTTTTTAAAGCATAGCAGCCTATAGTGAATTCACAGCAAAACTCCACAACCGTTTGTAAGCGTAACAAAATGCATTTTAATATCTCCTGAATAATCTGTATAAGCTAAATAGGCCTTTGTCGCATACATAAGTGATGTAATGTTAGGTATAATACCGCTTCATTTATGGCCTAAAACGCAGCAATGCAAAATGTGGGTCTATATTAATACCTTTTGCTTGTCACTATACAGGCTATCAAAAGGTCCATGCTTTGGAGTATTTAATGAAGAGCCCAGTTAACGTTGTGATCACCGGTGCCGCCGGCCAGATTTCTTATTCCCTGATCTTCCGTATCGCTAAAGGCGAAATGTTAGGCAGTGATCAACAAATCAATCTAAAGTTGCTAGAAATCACCCCCGCTCTTGGCGCCTTAAACGGCGTAGTGATGGAAATTGAAGATTGTGCTTTTCCATTAGTTAACTCGATCACGCCTACAGACGATGCTGCTGTCGCTTTTGATGATGCCCACTATTGCTTACTTGTTGGTGCTCGCCCACGTGGCCCAGGCATGGAGCGTAAAGATTTGCTAGAAGCTAATGCAAACATTTTTACTGCTCAAGGTAAGGCCATCAACGACAACGCCAACCGTGATGTTAAAGTCCTTGTGGTAGGCAACCCTGCCAACACCAATGCTTACATTGCTATGAAAAGTGCGCCAGATCTAAACCCATTGCAGTTTACAGCCATGACTCGTTTAGACCACAACCGTGCATTGACGCAGCTTGCCAACCAAACCAATGCGGGTGTCAGTGACGTCAAAAACCTATGCATCTGGGGCAACCACTCCGCCACTATGTATGCTGATGTCACCAATGCTACAGTGAAGGGTCAAGCGGCCACCGACCTAGTAGACCAAAACTGGATCGACACAGACTTTATCCCTGTGATCGCACAACGTGGTGCCTCTATTATTAAGGCTCGTGGCGCCTCTTCTGCGGCCTCTGCAGCCAATGCTGCTATTGACCACATGCGCATCTGGGCAGCTGGCACACAAGACGGCGATTGGACCAGTATGGGTATCCCAAGTGATGGCAGCTATGGCATCCCTAAGGATTTAATGTTCTCTTTTCCTGTGACTTGTGAAAACGGCCAGTACAGCATTGTTCAGGGCCTATCTATTGATGCTGCTAGCCAAACTTACATTGATAAGACACGCCAAGAGCTTGAAGAAGAACGCGATGCAATTGCACATTTAGTTTAGCCTTTGGCTAAAACAAAAGCCGCCTAAGGGCGGCTTTTTTAGATCTAGACTTTAGACTCTCTGCGCAAGTGGTGTTCACTCCATATTGGCTATAGACTGCTTCGTTAGCCTTCAACATATCCACTATGCTATGGTTAGGCCCTTGTTTATATGGTTAATTATGATAACTTACATGCCTGTCTTATTAAGGTTCTACCAAACTATTTTATGGCATCCAAAGTTATAATCCGCTAACAGTGCGTCAAATTAGGGATTTCGTAAATGTCACCATTTTCATCAACCGCACAAGCACGCTTTGCCACTAGGGTTTCGTTCTTTACTGCTGGGTTTGTGATGGCCTGTTGCGCGCCATTTTTTCCTTTTATTAAACTTGGTGTTGGGGCCGATGAGGGCCAATTCGGCCTTCTTTTGCTATGCTTTGGGCTAGGTTCTATTGTTTCAATGCCTATTGTTGGAGTGATCTCTGCAAGGCATGGCGCTAAGTCCATGGTATTACTTGGTGGCTTTGGACTTATTATTTTTCTGCCAGCTTTGGTTCTAGCTCAAACGCCATTAATTCTAGCCATCACTTTATTTGTTTTTGGTGCCAGCCTTGGTGCTATGGATGTGGCTATGAATGTGCATGGCGTCCAGGTAGAAGCACAAGAAAAGCGTTCATTAATGTCTAGCTTCCATGCTCAGTTTAGTATCGGCGCTTTGTGCGGCGCTGGGCTAATGACATTACTTTTGTCTTTGAAGGTGGCTCTTATTATTGCAGCATTAACAGGCGCTGCAGTTGCACTGGTGGCTATGATATTAGCTAGCAGTCGCTTACTAAACACCAGTGCTAAAGAGCCAACCCCTTTAGTGTTGCCGCAAGGCATCGTATTATTACTAGGTTTTCTAGCGGCCATCGCATTTTTAGTAGAAGGAGCCGTGCTTGATTGGGGTGCTCTTTTGATCATCGACCGCCAAATAGCGGCGCCTGAAAATGCAGGTTTAGGGTATCTTCTTTTTTCAATTGCTATGGTGATTGCCCGCTTAACCGGCGATAGCGTTATAGGGGCGTTAGGTGAATTTTGGGTGCTTATTCTAAGCGGCATCATCTCCATGTTAGGCATTGCCACAGTATTACTCACAACCCATACGCTTGTGGCGCTAGCAGGATTTGTGCTGATTGGCCTAGGCTCAGCTATTATAGTGCCTATTCTTTTTAGCGCAGCGGGAAGACAAAAGGTGATGCCTGCTAGTTTAGCGATTGCTGCGGTGACTACCACAGGCTACGCTGGCGTTTTAATAGGCCCAGCTATGATAGGTTTCACGGCTGATTTAACCAGCATATCCACGGCCTTTTGGTTGCTAATAGGGCTTGTTGCCCTGATACCCGTAACGGCTTATTTGGTGGTTGAAAAATAGACGCTTTGCCCAAACACACGATTGAGTGCGTACATGCTCGCCGCAACTGATGGGCCTATACCTAATGCAAACAGCACGGTGCCAAGGCCCACAGTGCCTCCCAAAGACCAGCCTGCAGCGATCACAGCCACCTCTAAGCCGCTTCTCACCCAAGCGATGGGTAAGTCTGTTACTCGTTGTAAGCCTGTCATTAGACCGTCTCTTGGCCCTGGCCCTAAGTTTGCGATGAGATATAGCCCACCACCCAATCCAGTCACTAATACACCCAATATGGCTTCTCCAAGCCTTAGTATGAGGTGATCAAAGGTCGGCAAAAATGGCAGCAAAAACTCCAACACTAAAGAAATAATTACCGCATTAAGAATGGTGCCTATGCCTGGCATTTGTTTAAGGGGTATCCAGCAAAACAACACCACAAAGCTAGTTACAAAGGTAGCAAAACCAAGGCCCCATCCTGTGATATGGGTAATACCTTGAGCTAGCACAGTCCAAGGGCTAACCCCTACACCTGCTGCCACCAGTAACGCTTCGCCTAAGCCAAAAAGAGTCAGGCCGGTGATAAGAAAGGCAACCGAGACTAAAGGAGGTTTGATGGTTAAGGCTTTTGGTGCGCTCCAAAACAAGGTCGGCACAGCCTTAACCGATAAAAACTTGGGGGTTAGGTTCATGTTGAAAAGTATCTCAGGCCACTGGTGATATTTAAGGTGAATACTATTATGAGTCGCCTGTTGGCCGCTTAATTGACTTAGATTCTACTCGCCTTGCCAGCCACCAGGCTGTTAACACTCCTGTGGTTGCCAACAATACAATGATGGTTGCCAGCGCATTGATTTTGGGACTAAGGCCTAAGCGCACGCTAGAGTATACCACCATAGGCAAGGTGGTAGAGCCTGGGCCTGATACAAAGCTTGCGATCACTAGGTCATCCAAAGACAAGGTAAAGGCTAACAACCAACCAGAAATAAGAGCCGGTGCAATGATAGGTAAGGTCACTAAAAAGAACACCTTCCACGGCGGCGCGCCTAAATCTCTAGCAGCTTCTTCTAAAGAGACATCCATTTCTCGTAACCGCGAGCTCACTACTACCGTCACAAACGCGGTACAAAAGGTCACATGAGCAATAAGAATAGTGAGCATGCCTCGACCTGCTGGCCAACCTATGGTTTGCGCCATAGCCACAAACAATAATAAAAGAGACAGGCCAGTAATCACTTCAGGCATCACCAAAGGGGCTGTGATCATGCTAGCAAACGCCGCCTTGCCTTTAAACTGACCCGTGCGCACCATGACAATAGAGGCTAGAGCCCCAAGAACTACGGCGATTGATGCTGCAAGGAAAGCAATTTTGAAGCTCATCCATGCTGCCCCAAGCATCTGTTTGTCATTTAATAATTCGCCATACCATTTGGTAGAAAATCCACCCCATACGGTCACTAGCTTAGATTCGTTAAAAGAAAAAATAATAAGAATAAAAATAGGCAAGTACAGAAATATAAAACCTAGGGTGAGGTAGGTTTTGCCTAAGCTTGAAACTTTATGACCCATCAGTTGACCCCTTAACTCTCTAATTCACGAGTTTGGTAGCGATGGAATAAAGAAATGGGTAATAGTAGTAATAACAGCATCACAATCGCCACTGCTGAAGCCACCGGCCAATCGCGGTTATTAAAGAACTCTTGCCATAGCACCTTACCAATCATTAAGGTTTCAGCACCGCCCAGCATATCTGGAATAATAAACTCTCCTACTGAAGGAATAAATACCAACATAGAGCCTGCAATCATGCCCGCCTTTGATAGAGGCAAGGTCACGCTCATAAACACTTTCCATGGCGGCGCCCCTAGGTCTGCAGCTGCTTCTAAAAGGGAGTTGTCCAGTTTCATTAAGTTGGTATAAAGAGGCAACACCATAAATGGTAAGTAGGCATAAACAATGCCCACATACACGGCAAATTCTGTATTCAGCATGGCAATAGGCTGATCAATAATACCCAGCCACATTAAAAAATTATTGATCAAGCCGTTGTTTTTTAAGATGCCTACCCACGCATAAATTCTGATCAAAAATGAGGTCCATGAAGGTAATATCACCAACATAAGTAAGGCGTTGCGTGTGGCAGCAGGTGCACGCGCGATAACATAAGCGATGGGATAAGCCACAAGCAAACAGATAATAGTGGCAATCCCGGCAATACGAATAGAGCTCAAATACGCTCTAATGTAGAGATCATCGGTAAAAAGATAGGTATAATTGCCGAAGTTCAGACTTAGCGTCAGTTGCTCATCGGCCCAAGTTAGCAGGTTGGTATAAGGTGGGATGGCATAGTCCATCTCCGAAAAGCTGATTTTAAAGACAATAACAAAAGGCACAAAAAAGAACAGCGTTAGCCAAAGGTAAGGTACACCAATCACACTGCGACGCCCCCAACTCATTGGTAAAGCACCACTGAGCTGGTTATAGACCAATGTAAATAAACGCGATCTTGCCAGGTGACTTTTTGTTCGTGGCGATCATTATTAGTGCCTATGGCCATGACTCTCTTGCCACTTTCCAATTTTACATAATACACTGAGTGGCCGCCTAAATAGGCAATGTCTTCTACTAGGCCCATGAGCCAATTATCACTTTGCTCTGGCTTTTTTTGAGTCATGGTGATTTTTTCAGGCCTCACTGCAATTCCCAAGGAAGCTCCCAAAGGGGCGTTGACACCCGCCTCTACTTGGATGGGTGCGTTTAAATCTACACAACTTAAACGGGTGTAATCAGCCTCTAACTGCGTCACCGTGGCATCAAATATGTTCACTGAGCCAATAAACTCAGCGGTGTGTCTACTATTGGGGAACTCATAGATTTCACTAGGAGTGCCCACTTGCATGATTTCCCCCTCATGCATCACACTAATGCGGTTGGCCATGGTCATGGCTTCTTCTTGATCGTGGGTTACCATCACGCAAGTGACCCCTACGGATTCAATAATATCCACCACTTCTAATTGCATTTGGCTGCGTAGTTTTTTATCCAGCGCTCCCATGGGCTCATCAAGTAATAATACTTTAGGTTTTTTAGCTAAGCTTCGAGCCAACGCCACGCGCTGCCTTTGGCCGCCTGACAATTGATCAGGCTTGCGCTGTGCAAAGTCTTGCATACGCACCAAAGTGAGCAGCTCCAACACTTTTTTAGCGATTTGGGGCTTTGAGAGCTTATTTTTTTCCTGTTTCAAGCCAAAGGCAACATTTTGTGCCACGCTCATATGAGGAAAGAGGGCGTAAGACTGAAACATCATATTAACCGGCCGCTTATGGGCTGGCACTTTAGAAATGTCTTCGCCATCTATAAATATAGCGCCTTTTGATGGGCTTTCAAAGCCCGCCAGCATGCGCAAAAGTGTCGTTTTGCCACAACCGGAGCCTCCTAAAAGGGCAAATATTTCACCCTTATCGATGCTTAAACTCACCTCTTTAACGGCGCTAAGGCCACCAAAAGATTTACTTACTTGGCGAATCTCCAGCATTGGCTGGTTACTTCCAGTCATGGCAGATCCTTAGTTTGAACTACGAATGTCAGTCCAAACTCGGTTCATAGTGCGCGTCACTTTAGGAGGCATTACTTCAAAAGTAAACAAGTTGGCCTTGGCTTCTTCTGATGGATAAATACCTGGATGAGCTAAGATGTCTGCATCAATGATAGCAGACGCTGAAGCATTAGCGTTGGCATACCATACGTAGTCAGTGATTTCTGCAATCACTTCTGGGCGTAGTAAGTAGTTTAAGAACTTATGGGCATTGTCTACGTTGGCAGCATCTGCTGGTATAGCCAACATATCAAACCACATTGGCGCACCTTCTTTGGGTATCACATATTCAACCGCTACACCGTTGTCAGCTTCTGCTGCACGATCTCCTGCCATTAAAATATCGCCCGACCAACCTACGGCAAAACAGATATCTCCGTTAGCTAACTCATTGATATAATTGGAGGAATGAAATTTTGTAACATGGGGACGCACAGCTTTCATTAAATCGGCCACCGGGCCTTTATAGTCATCGTGATTAAGGCTGTTTGGGTCTAAATCTAGGTAATTTAGTACCACCGGCAACACTTCATCTGAAGCATCTAAGAGGCTCACGCCACACGAGGCAAGCTTAGAAATATTTTCTTCTTTAAATAACATATCCCATGAATCTAATGGTGCATCATCACCTAACACAACGGCCACCATTGCTGGATTATATCCAATACCTGTAGTGCCCCATAAGTAGGGAATCGAATGCGCATTGTCTGGGTCTACCGTGGTCAAACGACCCATTAACTCACTATCTAAGTGGCTGTAATTAGAAAGTTTAGACTTATCTAAAGTTTGAAATACACCCGCCTTAATCTGACGGCCTAAAAAAGATGAGCTAGGTACTACGAGATCATAACCTGAGTTACCAGAGAGCAGCTTAGCCTCTAGTACGTCGTTACTATCGAACACATCATAGGTGACTTTAATACCTGTTTCGGCTTCAAAGTTAGCAATGGTGTCTTCGGCAATATAGTCTGACCAGTTATAGAGATTCAACTCTTCCTGGGCATTTACTGCACCGGAAATAAGACCTGTGGCTAGGGCCAAAGAGGTCAGTGAAGTGGTTAATTTTTTAGATAGCATTTTAAGGACTCCCTTTATTATATTCTTGTTTTATTCGCTACTTGGTTTCTATGTTTATGCCGCTTGGCAAAAAATAGTGCCTAGTTTGCACCAGTGTTCTGTTTTAATCAGTTCTAGCCCTCTACTTGCGCTAGGGTTTGATCCAAAGACTTTTTAGCAATCTCAATAAGTTCATCAATTTCTAACTGACTAATGATCAAAGGTGGACACATGATCATACTATCTCCTACTGCGCGCATAACCAAGCCATTGGCTAAGGCATAATCACGACAAATGCTGCCAATACCAACTTCCTTAGGGTAGTTAGTATGGTTTTGTTTGTCTTGCACTAGCTCTATAGCTCCCATTAAACCAATGCCACGTACCTGGCCTACTAATGGGTGATCCAACAGTTCAGCTAAACGCTTTTGTAAGTATGGCCCTGTGACATCACGCACCTGGTCTATCATGCCCTCATTTTCAATGATGCTGACATTGGCCGAAGCCACAGCCGCAGCCACTGGGTGGCCAGAATAAGTATAACCATGAGCAAATTCTCCACCCTCAATCACTACTTTAGCCACACGGTCACTAATGAGCACGCCACCAATAGGCATGTAACCCGAAGAGAGCCCCTTAGCTATAGTGATAAGATCTGCTTTAATACCCAATGTTTCAGAGGCAAACCAGTTGCCTGTGCGACCAAATCCGGTGATCACTTCATCGACAATCAACAATATATCGTATTTTGTACAGATGCGCTGAATTTCTGGCCAATAGGTAGATGGCGGCACGATAACAGCACCGGCGCCTTGAACTGGCTCGCCAATAAAGGCTGCCACATTTTCGGCGCCACATTCAATAATTCTGGTTTCTAACGCTTGTGCTGCGCGTAAGCCAAAATCTGCTTCGGTTTCGCCTAGCAAAGCTTCATGGTACCAATGTGGTTGCATGATGTGCTCGATACCCTCAATAACACCTCCTTGAGAGTGCATACCTTTCATGCCACCCAAGCTCATGGATGCCATAGTGCTACCATGATAGGCATTATCACGAGAAATAATAATACGCTTACTAGGCTGGCCTTTGGCTTGCCAGTAGTGACGCACCATACGTACGTTGGTGTCGTTAGACTCTGATCCAGAACCTGTAAAAAACACATGGCTGATGTGATCTGGCGCTAGCTTTTTAAGCTGTGCTGCTAGCTTAATAACAGGTGGGTGGGCGGTGCCAAAAAAACTGTTGTAATAAGGCAGTTCGCGCATTTGCTTGGCAGCTACGTCGGCTAATTCATGACGTCCATAGCCCACATTTACACACCAAAGACCCGCCATACCATCCAGCACTTTACCGCCATCAGAGTCGTATATATAACAGCCATCAGCCCCTGTTATGATGCGAGTGCCTTTTTCATGCATCGCCTTAGAGTCAGTAAACGGATGCATATAATGCTGCTTGTCTAATTCTTGTAGGGCTTTAGTGTCATGTTGTTTTGCGTTCATTTTATTCATTCCTATTACACACTTAGTAGCAGATATTCACGTTCCCAAGAACTAATGACCTGCATAAAATTATCATTTTCTTTTTCTTTCACGGTCAAATAAGCTTTCACGAATCGGTCGCCAAATATTTCTCGTAAAGGCTCACAACGATCTAACTGAATAAGCGCTTCGGTTAGGCTACGAGGTAATTCCCTGGTGCCTTTATCATATGCACTGCCTTCTACTGGTGCGCTAGGCTCCAATTTTTCTTGCATGCCTAAATAGCCGCATGCAAGTGTTGCCGCCATGGCTAAATAGGG
>JAIBDW010000135.1 GCA_024686035.1 Oceanospirillaceae bacterium | reverse complement strand
GCTACGTAACGGTCGTCTCGGTATTCTTCAAAGCTAGGCTTTAGCCGCTTAAGCTTGCTTACTAGTTTACGGCCACTACTGAGCCTGGGGTTTTCCAGTTCAAAGCCTGCAGGTACTGGCGCTTCGATGGATAGCTCCATGTCATTTTTTAGTTTGCTATCAATTTCTATCTTATGCACCACCATAATATCGATTCCTTGATCAACCTTGCTGAGCTCTATTTCTTCGCCTGTTGCTAGGTTTTTATACTGCGTAGTAATTGCCATGTCATTGGCAAAGTCATCTGTAAGGTCCTTATTGACCCCCGATGAGCTCACTTTGATGTACATATCCTCAGTGCTCGTGTTTTTAGCACTGGTCCAAGATGACTGGCTTGTTAAATAGGCACTTAAGTCCTTAAGCTGCGAATCTTTAAAATCTAGGCTAATTGGCAGGTTTTTTGATAAAGACTTAGCGTCTTTATTTAAACTTGCTAAGCGTAATAACCAACCTTTTTCTTGGGTGCTGATATAACGTTCTTTTTTCGCATCCTGATACAAGCCCTCTAATTTCTCCATGACTTTGGATTTGAAGTCTTGGGCAACGACATCACTATCAAGTACGTAATAACTAAATAACGCTTGATCACGTATATAGCTTCGATAATCGTATCTGTTCCAAGAACTTTTATTAATACTTCCAACTTCACTTAAAATACGCTGTTCACGCAGGACATCACCTAGCAAGCCAAATGTTGCGGCCAAATGAACCTGGCTTTGCACACCAAAATCGTTACTCGACAACTTGGATGCTAAGTAGCGTGTTTCACCCGGATCTGCGTTGCCATATTTGGTGCGCAAGTAGCTGGCATAGGCTCTAACAGACATGGAATCTACGTCTAAGTTTTCTACATAAGTCATACCGTTAATCAGCAGATTTTCTGGCACTTCGTAGCCTTTGGCTTTGGCCTCTTGTAAAAACTCCATCGCATACATCGATAGCCACGGTTCAGGCCGATTACCTCCCCGCCAAAGGCTAAAAGCACCACTGTTAAGCTGCATTTGGCTAATGTGGTTAATGGCCTTAGTAATGTGCTTTTCTTGTTCGCTCCTACTCCAACTCGCGTCATTATCATTCACATACAACACTGGCCAGGCTTTGGACGTAGTTTGCTCTAAGCATCCAAATGGGTAGCGGCTTAAACTTTGTGAGATCCAGTCTGTTGCCAATAATGGCCTGTCTGTGACTCGCACATTTATTTTGCGAGATTCAGGCGTTAAATCACCCACATCGCTACCAATAGTGCCTCGGCTACCCGATGCTAAGAAAATACTACTTTCATACTGTTCAATAAATCGATTAGTGATGGCAGTAAGATCCCAATGGTAATTCTGCTTAACACCATCTGGCCTTGTTAGGGTGAGGCCTACCCGCCCTGGCTGGGCAGTTTGAGCAGTCACCTGAATTCCTAAGTTGACGCGTTCGTCTGTGGCCAAGTTAACGCGCTGTTGACGATCAGACAGTGTAAAGTTCTCTGTGGCATCCCAATCAAGGGTGAACTGCCCCTGCGGCAACTCTAAGTTATGCAAACTGACGGCAACCTGAGCTTGATCGCCCACGGACATAAAGCGCGGCATAACGGGTTGGACCACAACTGGATCCCTAACTATCATATTCTCAGTGGCAGAACCCATACGCTGATCATTAAATGCGACAGCCATCAAACGTAACCGGCCGTTAAACTGGGGCAAGTCTAAGGCGATGGTCACCTTACCTTGTGCATCAACAGGTGCTAGGTCGCTCACTAAAGCCACGGGTTTTACAAAGGTGCTTAGTGGGGCTACGTCAGACCCACCCGCTGCCTCGGCATCACCACCAAAGTGAACGCTCAAGCTTTCACCGTCTTGATGTTGAATTAAGTGCCCGTACAAATCCATGATACCCAAGCCTAGTCGGCGTTTAGCTAAGAAATAGGCCCTTGGGTCTGGTGAGGCATAACGCGTTAATTGCAAAATACCCTCATCCACCGCCGCTAGAACAACTCGACTGCCTTTAGGTAGGTTAGTTTGAACTTCAATATGAACAGTTTGATTGGGTTCTATCTTTTCAGGAGCAATAATCTGAACATTAGCAACAAGCTGGGGCTGTGTTACCGTTAGATGGCTGATACCCACTGCTCGCGCTGGCCCAGCGCCTTGATGACCAGGTCGATACACATTCGCCATAATATAAACATCTGGCCCAAACGAGTCTTTAACATCAATTGCCACTTCCATACCATCGGCAGGTATATCAAGCACCCTTTCTTCTAGTATGGTTTGGTTGGCAATGAGCAAATGTAATTTACCAGCATAGGGCGGTTTAATTTGTAATTTGATTTGTTTTCCAGTGGTGGCTTCAGTGCTACTGAGGGCCATTTTCACTTGGTCTGGCATTGCAGATTGAGAACCAGCCGCATTCCACCATCCTACTCTATAACGCAGTTGAGTAGATTGCCCACTGACTGTGTCAGTCACCTCTAAACGATACCGACCCCAAGGTTGCTGGCCAATCTGCAAGCGTGCTATACCGTCGCTATTAGTGGTTAATTCCCCAGAGTTAATAACATTTTTATCAAATCTGTTAATGGTGTATTTCCATTGGCCACTATAGTACCAATGGTAATCCCAGTCTTCTTCTACGACTTTGTAAACAAGCTTGCCCTGTTTAATGGTCGATGATGCTGAACTGATGTTGATTAGGTTAAAAGCAACCTCATCATTGCGATCAAATGCATCTCTCTCATCTTTAACACGAACACCCACCCAGGAAGCATAATTTAGCACAGGAACCTGTAGGCGAGATCTTACCTCTCTGCCACCCGGCTCTGTTACACCTGCGGTAATATTTACAACATGAGTTTGGTTCGAGTTAACGTCTTTAAGTAGTCCTTTTGGAAGTATTATTAACGCACTGCCTTTACCATCGGTGTCGTTTACTTTTATCTGTTTTTTTGTGGTTTTATCACCATAGTGACCAAACACATACTCAGACTTTTCACTAAATAAGCGACGCTTAGGAGAAATGTTCATGGTAGCGGAAACTGCTAAATCTGTAGCTGGGGCACCGTACAAGTAGTCACTTTGAAGAGTC
>JAIBDW010000157.1 GCA_024686035.1 Oceanospirillaceae bacterium | reverse complement strand
GCATGATTAATACGAATGAAAACTGATGTTGAGTATAAGCTTCAAATATATAGCAATCTACATTATGTTTGTCATTATCTGGCACGCATTAGATACACACAGATAAATTTCTTTCACAGCTAAAGGTCATTGGTTTTTGGGTAATAGGGTCAATAAACGCCAGCTGCTTGGCTAATAGCTGCAATGGTGCGCTATAGTCATCTTTAGATAAAGGCTGTAATTTAGGGTAATAACGCTCATTTAGTATCGGCCAGCCCAAGGTGTGCATATGTATACGCAGCTGATGGGTTTTGCCTGTGATAGGGTTTAACTCAAACAGGGCTTGCCCATTTGACTGCTGCAAACACCTAACTACAGAGTGGCTATTGGCATCACCTTGAGCCACGCGCATGCAAAATTTCGGATCGCCCTGCACGATGCGATTTTTTATCTCCCACTGGCAGCCCTTAATGCGGTCATTTTTGTTGATGCTCGCAATGGCCTGATAGGTTTTGTGTATTTTGCGACTTTGAAATAAACCATGATAATCACGGCGTGTGTCAGGGTTGGTGGAAAATATCACAAGCCCCGCGGTGACTCTGTCTAAACGATGCAATGCTTGTAATTTATCAATGCCAGTGCGAGCTTGTAACCGATTTTGTAGGCACTCATTGACATAAATACCACCTGGGGTTACGGGTAAAAAGTGGGGTTTATAGGCCACTAAAATGTGTTGATTGTGAAATATAATGTCTTCTTTAAAGGGAATAACAGGCTCGCTTTCTACTTCTCTATAGTAGTAGATCCTTCGCTGTGGTTGAAACAAGGATTGCAGTGTAACCAGTGACCCATCATGGTAATGCACCTTGCCATTTTGCACGCGTTGCTGCCAAATGTGCGCATCAATCAAGGGGAATTTAATGATCAAATACGCAAGCACCGTAGTTACGCCAGGGTTAGTCTGGGGTAAACTTAAATGGGAAGGACGTTCACTGATCGCCATTGATTGATCCAAAAGATTGATTAAAGCATAGCTTTAGCTAATAGGCTCAACAAATAGAATTTAAATGAAGAGGTGTTGCATGGATAACTACTTACTTTTCACATTGATCGCTACGATCACAATACTAAGTCCAGGGCCTGGCGTGTTACTCACCCTAACCAATTCAATACGCTATGGTTTTACTGGTGCCGTTGGCGGCATTGTAGGCATTGCTGTTGGCACCTTTGTGGTCGCTGGTATATCTGCAACCAGTGTGGGGGTCGTTTTGTCCACATCGGCTTTAGCATTCACACTCATGAAATACATAGGCGCAGCTTATCTTATTTATTTGGGTATTAAACTTTGGCGCAGCCCTTTGACCCACTTGGACACTAACAAAAAAACAGCGGCTAATATTAAACTTCAGTTTCTTGAGGGGCTAACGCTACAGTTAACAAACCCGAAGGCCATTTTCTTTTTCATGTCTATTTTTCCACAGTTTGTAGATTTTTCAGTGTCTGGCTATGCCAGCCATTTTTTTATTTTAGTGGTCACTTATAGTAGCCTCAACTTGTTGGTGCATTTTCTCTATGCCTTTCTTGCAAAGTCTGCACGCACTTGGTTGTCTTCGCAAAAGGGCGGGAGCATTGTAAATCGTGCAGGTGGTGGTGCTTTTGTGCTCTTTGGTGTCGGTCTTGCTTCTGTCAGTAAATAAAGTGTTTTAACCCAGGGAAAAATAGTGAATCCAATTAACCCCAAAAAGTTGCTCCATAGTAAATGGACTGCAGTGAAGCCAGAAAAT
>JAIBDW010000070.1 GCA_024686035.1 Oceanospirillaceae bacterium | reverse complement strand
ATCAATGCGCTAAATAGCATTAACACCATGTAGATACGGCCAATAGACTTATGCAACTTGGTGCCTTTTTTAGTGACCATTATAAAACTAGCCATTAAAAATGCTGGTGCTATCGTTGCTAAATGTATTAGTGATAAGGTTTTATACCATTGATCTAAATTCATCATAAAGCCTTGGTGACTGATTGAGTATTGCCTGGTGGTTAAATTAAATGGCCATAACGCCTAAGCACTGCGCCTGCAAAAATAGATATTAGAGCCATCATCCAAAATACCTGCCCACTAATGAGCTCATACAAGCCACCCACCATAGTCATACTGATCCCCATGAAGACCCCCAGAGCCAATGAGTCATAGAGTGTTTGAGCAGAGGCGGTAAGTTGGTCTGGCACTTTTTGGGTAATGTATTGGTTTATCGCTAAATGGGTGGCTGCAAAAGTAAATGCATGCAGAGTTTGCACGCTAAACAATGCCACAACGTCAGTAGAGAACCCCAACGTAAACCAGCGCAAAACTCCTGCTATCACTGCCATCCACAACAGGCCTTTAACACCCACCTTAATGATTAGCCACATGCCAATAGCAAACAACACCACCTCTGCAGCCACACCTTGGGCCCACAATAGCCCGATCACCGACTCACTGATACCCGCCTTAATCCAATGTAAGGTGCCAATAGTATAGAGTGCTCCATGACTAGCTTGCAACAAAGAGCCCACAGCTACAACGACCACAAAACCAGGTAACTTAAACAACTCTATAAAGGCTAATTTACGACTTGTTTTAGCTTGTGGACGGATGTCGGGTAAAGAGAACGAAAATACAATAACGATGGCTGCTAACACCAATAAAAGCTGCGGATAAGCCTCTATAGTGAATGCCGTAATGTACAGTCCGCTAAGGGTCGAGGAGGCAATAAAGGCCACAGAACCCCACAGTCTGGCCTTGCTGTAATTGAGCTTACCCAAACGAGTCGCCGCAATCGCTAGACCATCTACCATAGGAATATGACTGGTTTGTAATGCACCCACCACAAACCAAGTCAAAAGCATGGGCCAAAAGGTTTCAAGTTGTAAAAACACACTAAAACCTAAATATGCCAACACAGACAAAGCTAATATCCAGCGTTTTTTATGACCCGTGGCATCTGCTAACACGCCCACACCTAGGCCAAAAAACACCTTACTCACAAATGCGCTGCTAAGAATAAGTGCGGCTTCTTCTGTATCCAGGCCTCGGCTTACCATCCAATAAGGCATAAACGGTAATACTAAGCCAAAACAGATGAAATAAGCGAAGAAAAAACCAGAAAATACAAGTTGCCCACGAGTCTTAGTCAATTTTGTACTAGAGGGCATTCATTCATCCTTGTTATGCAGCGATTGCTTGATAGACCATAGGCGACAAGTGTAGCTGATGATGGTGAAAAAATCCTCTTAGCATAAGGTCTAGATTGTATTGTGGGCGATGCCTGCCCATACTGTGCACTTGGCTATTTATTTGCGCACAAAAGACTTATGCAAAGCACGGTTTCTTACTCATTTACCCAAGATATCCAACGACTTAAAGTATTGTGTGCAGGCATTGCCGGCCTTATTTTAATGGTAGGTATTGCACGGTTTGCCTATACACCCATGCTGCCATTAATGCAGCAACAGGCAGGCTTAGGCATTGCCCAAGGCGGTTGGCTAGCAGCCTTCAACTACGCCGGCTACTTTTGTGGTGCTTTGATTGCTGCAAACATTAGCGACCTACAAACAAAGGATCGCCTCTACAGGCTAGGGTTATTAGTCGCTTTAGCCACTACTGTGGGTCTAGGGCTAACTCAAGATTTTTGGATATGGGGCGCTTTAAGGTTTTTTTCAGGCCTCAGCAGTGCCGCAGGATTACTTTTAGGTTCTGGTCTAGTAATGCACTGGTTGTTGCGCCATCAATCACGCTCCGAACTGGGTATTCATTTCATTGGCATGGGCGCGGGCATCTTTTTAACCGCACTCTTTGTATACCTAATTGCGGAGCAAATAAGCTGGCAACAGCACTGGTATTGGTTGACCGCATTTGGAGTATTGTTAGCTATACCTGCATGGTTTTGGCTGCCTAAACCCAACCTGAGCGGCTACACAGTGGGTGGGGACAAAATGATGGATCAACCTCCATCAAAGCCGTTTCTCCAAAAATTTATGGTGGCCTATTTTTGTGCTGGTGTAGGTTATGCAGTGATCATTACCTTTATTGTGGCCCATGTAAATCAAATAACTGGCGACAGTGCGTATGGTGCACTAACCTTTATGATCATAGGCCTTGCCGCAGCGCCTGCGTGTATTATTTGGGATCTTGTGGCCCGAAAAGTGGGCAACTTAAACGCACTATTATTAGCCTATATTTTACAATTTACCGGCATGCTCATCCCTATTTTAAGCCCAGGTTTAATCTGGACTTTGCTAGGAGCGGCTTTATTTGGTGGCACCTTTATTGGTATTGTGAGCCTAGTGCTCACCATGGCAGGGCGCTACTTCCCTACCCGGCCAGCAAAAATGATGGGCAAAATGACCTTGTCATATGGCGCAGCTCAAGTGGCCGCCCCTGCGGCAGCTGGTATGCTTGCCCAGTGGTCTGGCAACTACCATTTAAGCATTATCATTTCTTGCGGCATCATGCTTTTGGGGTGTTGGTTGATCTATAGCTTGGGTCAGCATGAGTAACTCACCACATGTTTAGCTATTTTAAACTAAATCTAGTAGCCAGCCTGCGCTAACCCAGAGCCAACCAAGCCGCCACACCGATCATTAAAGAGCCTGCAATACGATTCATCAAGCGCACATTGCCACTTTTTTGTAGCACTTTGCTTAGGCTCTTGCCTCCCAAGGCATACACCATCAAAGACATGAACTCTAAGGTTAAAATCACCGTGAGTAAAACCATCATTTGACTTACCAAAGGCTGAGCTGGATCTATAAATGGTGGTAGTAAAGCAATAAAAAAAGCCCAGCCTTTAGGGTTGGCCACTGCCGTGATAAAGCCTTGGCTGGCTAATTGAAGTCGGCCCGTGTCTTTGGGGGTGCCATTTAGGTCTATGGCCATTTTGCCACGAGAACGCCATAGCTGGATGCCTAGAAATAGCAAATAACCCCCACCTGCAAATTTTAGTATCACAAACAAGCTAGGGTATTGAACAATGAGTGCTGCCACACCAATTACCACAGAAACAGCAACTAAGCCGACACCCACAAGCTCACCTAACATCATCCACATGGTGCGGCGAATGCCTACGGTCATACCCAGAGTCAGCGCCAAGGTCATGCACATTCCTGGCGTTACAGAAACAAAGAAAAAAGTGGGGACTAACGCTAACAATAAAGCAGTACTCATTAATTTCGTCCATTGAATTGATACTTAGCAAGGATAGTGCACGGCGTTCTAATCGGTGTCAATGAGCGGATCATATCTAAGACATTTAAAGGCAAATCAGTTACCATCAGCCCATACATTACTGCGGTAATTATACTAAAACACCATCCACGTTAGGGTTTGTTTAATGCTTCAAACGCGCCAGTTTTTCAAAACTCTATTTGATGAAATCGTCACCGTATCGGTGCCTTTGTTCAAACTGATGGTACCCATCATTTTACTGGTAAAAGTGCTTGAGGAATTAGGTGCTATAACCCTTTTAGGCCAATGGCTAGGCCCACTTATGGCACTGGTAGGCTTGCCCGAAGAAATGGGCTTGGTGTGGGCCGCCACGATTGCCACTAATATATACGGCGGCATGATTGTGCTCTATTCTGTCGCCTCTGATAATACCTTAACCGTAGCGCAAATGACTGTGCTGGGGGGGCTGTTATTGATGGCTCATGGCCTTCCTATTGAGACCCGTATTGCCCAACTAGCGGGTATGAGAATGCGTGTAGCGATTATCACACGTATGCTGGGAGCCTTTGCCTTTGCTTGGTTATTGCATCTATTTTATGATCAAACCCAAACCCTACAAGAGCCTGCGCAAATGATGTGGCAGCCTCAACCAATACCTGAAGGCTTGGGTTATTGGCTGTTGGCCCAAGCCAAAGCGTTGGTGATGATTCAAGTGATCATAATCATATTACTTACTTTTCTAAAAATAATGCGCCTACTTGGGGTAGAAAAAATCATCCAGTGGATGCTGCGTCCACTACTTAAACTGGTGGGTATTGGTAAAGAAGCCACCACCATTACTTTAGTGGGCATCACCTTAGGCATCGCTTTTGGTGGTGGGTTACTCATTAAAGAAGCACATGCTGGCCATGTGTCCAAAAAAGATGTCTTCACTTCTTTACTCCTACTTGGCTTTTGCCATAGTTTAATCGAAGATACCCTCTTGGTGATGTTGTTAGGGGCCCACCTGTCTGGGGTACTTTGGTTTCGCTTAGTATTTGCCTTTATGTTTACAGGCGCCATGAGCTACTGGCTTACTAAGGTGAGCCCAGCGTTCCAACAAAAGCATTTAATGAGACCATAGAAAATAAGGCTATGCTAAAAATTTCCAACCGCATTGTTATTCCTGATCACGAGATAGAACAGCAGTTTATTCGCTCCCAAGGTGCCGGCGGCCAACATGTGAACAAAACTTCTACCGCTGTGCATTTGTTTTTTGACATACGCGCCTCTACTGCATTGCCCGCCTACGTAAAATACAAATTGCTCAATACCTCAGACCACCGCATCAGTGCTTCGGGTAAAATCATTATTAAATCACAAGGCAGTCGTAGTCAAGATGCCAATCGCCAAACCGCCCTAGAGCAGCTTACCTTGGTGATACAAGCGGCAATGGTGCAAGAGAAAAGGCGCATCGCCACAAAACCCACTAAAGGCTCCAAAACCAGACGTTTAGATGGCAAAACTCAAAAAGGACACACCAAAAAACTACGTTCAAAAGTGCGCGGGATCTGAGACCTCTTTATAGTCACCTGGCAAGAAATCCGTAGGTAACTTAATGTGGCCTACTTGGGTGCGATGAATACTCAGTACAGGGTTACGAAAATGCCCAAACATGCGCTTTATTTGATGATAACGCCCCTCATTTAGTATCACTTGCGCTGTGGTTTGGGAGGTGACATAAAGCTGCGCTGGAGCGGTCGTCAAATTTTCAAAAGCAAAATAAATACCGGCGTTAAAACCCTCTACTTGTTCTTGAGTAATAGGATACGCCACTTCCACCGTGTAATACTTAGCAAGCTTGGTTTGCGGTTGGGTGATTTTTCGAGACCACTGGCCATCATTTGATAATAACAATAACCCTGTACTGTGTAGGTCTAAACGCCCAGCGATATGCAAGTGATGATATTTTGTGGGCAAAAGTTGCAACGCTGTGGTGTGCTGATCATCTATCGTGGCGCTGACAATACCTGCAGGTTTATAGAGCATTAAGTAAATAGGCTCATGGTGTCTTAAAAGCTTGCCTTGCACTTCTACTTTAGAAAATTGGCCAATGATTTGTTGCCCATTAAAGCAAACTGCATCATCCACAACCACCACACCACGAGCAAGTAAAAGCTGAACTTGGCGCTTTTTATAGCTTAATTCTTGGCTGATAAATTTGTCTAACCTAGCCGCATATGAAACCATAAACGCTCACCTAAACCTTGACCTAAGCCTATATAAATCGCTACCAAGCGCCACTCACAAGAAAGCTCTTATAGGCTATGAGCTTGGGTTTGTTTGCTGGTAAGCGGCTATCCAATAGGCTACCTTCAAATTTTACAGTAAGAGGCGATGGCATCTTTTTAGGCGCTTTAACAAACCAGTCTATGGCCAATTTGCCACGCTGAATATGGGCTTTTTCTTTGACCATGGCTGACATTTTTTCACTTGCCAAGGGGTTATTTTCTAACACAAAGAAGTCACCTTGGTTTTGGACATCTGCCAAGGATTTTTTGGCTTTGGCCATAGGCTTTTGCATCATCCAAGGATCTATACGGGCCTCTTTTCCCACCCGTTTCACCAACACCGGAAATAGCGGCGCCATAAAATCAATTAAGTAGCCATCAGCTTCAACCCACCAGTGGTGCTGGCTATCACTAGCTTGCAGATTTCCAGCCTGGTAGTTTCCAAACGCCAATACCTTGGCTTGCAAGCCTAAGTGGTAGGCTGCAGCACCCAAAACCGGTTGCGCGGCAATGCCATAGTGACGTTTTAAAATTTGGGCGCCATACACGCTAAATAACATGCTGGCTTCATGGCTATCCACGCTGTCAGCAATAAGTAGAGAGTGGATAGTGGAATAGATACGGCGGTAATCGGCAAGAGTGATGAGCATAGTAGGTATTATTAAATTCTCAAAAGGTAAAAGAAAAGCTGGCAAAGTAAGCAGGAAAATCGCCTACTCTCTTAGCCAGCCTTGATTATAACCGATAGTATTAGTCGTTGCTCCAACCACTAATAGATTTCACTTCTAAGAAATCTTCCAGCCCCCAAACGCCCCCTTCTCGGCCATTGCCTGATTGCTTATAGCCACCAAATGGAGCGCCTGAAGCCCTAAAAGTGCCATTCATTTCCACCATGCCAGAACGTAAGCGGCGTGCAATGCGGTTGGCCTTGGCACTGTCTTGGGTTTGAACATAGTTAGTTAAACCGTACACCGTGTCATTGGCTATGTTGATGGCTTCTTCTTCAGTATCAAATGGAATCATACACAACACTGGGCCAAACACTTCTTCGCGAGCGATATTCATGTCGTTATTCACATCGGCAAAAATAGTGGGTTTCACGAAATAACCCGTTTCCAAACCTTCTGGTTTGCCAAGGCCGCCCACAACAACACGCGCCCCCTCATCAATACCCACTTTAATAAGCCCTTGAATCTTGTTGTATTGTAGCTTGGACACCACCGGGCCAATGTGACGACCATGCTCAGATGCTTTACCCACTTGCACTTTTGCAGCAGCAGCGGTGGCTAGTGCCACAGCTTGGTCATAATAACTGCGCTCTACCAGCATACGCGTAGGTGCATTACAAGATTGGCCAGTGTTGTTAAAACAATGGAAAACACCTCGTGATACCGCTTTTTCATCCGCATCAGCAAACACGATATTGGCACCTTTACCACCTAGCTCTAATGCCACACGTTTCACACTGTCTGCCGCATTTTTAGAAATAAGCGCACCTGCTCTAGTGGAGCCTGTAAAAGACACCATATCTACATCTACATGACTGGTTAATTGTGAGCCCACACCAACACCGTCGCCGTTAACCATATTAAAGACGCCTGCAGGAATGCCTGCTTGGTGAATCATATCGGCAAATACCAAACTAGATAGTGGCGCAATTTCAGAAGGTTTTAGCACCATGGTGCAACCGGCAGCCATGGCAGCAATGGCTTTCAAGCTCACTTGGTTCATGGGCCAGTTCCAAGGCGTGATTAAGGCACACACACCAATAGCTTCATAAATGATTCGATCATTGGGTGCTTGTTCACTTAATACACGCTCAAACTCAAATCTTTCCAGCTCACTAATCAAACCTTCGGTATGGCCTGAGCCAGATTCGGCTTGAGAGGTTAACGCCATATCAATAGGCGCACCCATTTCCATGCTGATAGCATGACCCATTTCTTGGCTACGAGATTGATAAATCTCTAGAAAATTTTTCAATAGTTCAAGGCGGTATGCCTTAGAGGTTTGGCTCCAGCTATCAAAGGCAGCCTTGGCCGCCGCTACAGCTGCGTCTGTGTCTGCTTGGCCCCCGATGGAAATGACAGCACACACTTTTTCAGTGGAAGGATCTACCACATCTAGCTCACTACCAGACAAAGGTGAAACCCATGCCCCATTAATGTAAAACTTTTTACTATCGATCATAAGGTGATTCTCTCACACGTCAAATTTCTGAAACTATACACCTGCAATAGGTGGCTGATAATTTTCTAACAGCTGGAGTAGCTGGGTGGGGTCTTCATGCACCCGCAACAACTCTATGTGCTGGGGTTTGATAAAGCCAGCCTCCACCGCTTGGTCAATAAAAGCGATTAGGGCGTCATAATAGCCATTAATATTAAGTAAACCAATGGGTTTTTGATGAAACCCCAGTTGCGCCCATGTGAGCACTTCTGTGAGCTCTTCTAGTGTGCCAAATCCACCTGGCAAAGCAATAAAGGCGTCCGATAAATCAAACATCTTAGCTTTACGAGCGTGCATTGAATCCACCACATGCAATTGTGTCAAACCTTCATGGGACACATTTTTAGCGAAGGCTTGAGGAATAACGCCAATCACCTTTTGACCACCTTCTAATACCGCATCAGCCACTTGGCCCATCAAACCAACATGCGCACCGCCATATACCAACCCTTTAGAGGCGCCGCTGATAACAGCGCCTAGAGCTTTGGCAGATTCCATAAACAACGGTTCTTTACCTGGGTTGGCACCACAAAAAACACACACATTTTGCATTTATATCCGCCTCAATAGCTTTGCTATAAAAATCAATTGATTAATTGAATATTGAATCAATATCGATCATGACTAACACGCTGCCGTCACAGAAATCTCTACCAACAATGTAGGCCTTGCCATCGCTGCTTCTACACATGCCCTTGCTGGCGCATGGCCTGCAGGCACCCACGCATTCCAAACAAGGTTCATCGCGGCAAAGTCAACCATAGATTTTAGATAGATAGTGGCGGTTAACATACGCGAAGAGTCAGAGCCTATACTGGCTAACAATTCATCTACTTTGGCCAACATAGTTTGGGTTTGGTGGGTGATATCTTGTTCAGCATCTGCAGCAACTTGACCACAAAGATAGGCTACATTGTTGTGTACCACAATTTTACTGCTGCGCTCGCTAGTGCCGTGACGTCCTATATTCATAATGCTGTCCTCAAAAGCTCAATGATAAGACCAAAGCTTGTGTTGAAGCAAATCTAATGGGAGCACCTTTAAGGAGTAACTACATTAGGATCGATGCATTGTGCCTGCTTTTTAAAGCGCACTAATAAGCGGGCCAATATTTAGCTACAACAAACGGCTTTTATAGTTCATTATATAAATTGAGCCTTTTGATGAAATGCAGCGCCTTAAAAAATGACTAGCTATAGCTTTTTCAACCTACTACAACAACACCCAGGCATCTGGCTAATAGGCGCAGGTGTGTTGAGTTTATTGGTGGGTAGTTTCCTCAATGTGGTCATTATTAGGCTGCCTAAAGCCATGCACCAAGAATGGCAACATGAATGCCGCTTATTGCTGCAAGTGCCCAAACAAGATTCACAAATAGAGCAAGATCAGTCACTTCCAAAGCCCGCGTTGGCTGCCATTGCTTGGCCGGGGTCACAATGCCCTGTATGCCACACGCCTTTAAAACCTTGGCATAATATACCGGTTATTTCTTATGGTTTATTAGGAGGCAAGTGCGCTTTTTGTAAAACAAAAATCAGCCCCGTATACCCATTAGTGGAATCACTAACCGCCGTATTAGGCCTTTTAATTGCATGGCTAATGGGGCCAAGCCCAGTCACCATCATGGCCTGTGTACTCATGTATTTTTTAGTGGTGCTCACGTTTATTGACCTAGAGCATAAATTATTACCAGACCAGCTCACCCTACCCTTATTGTGGTTGGGGTTGGTAGTGAACGCGCTAGGCGGATTGACTAGCTTACAGGAGGCGCTTTGGGGCGCAGTAGCGGGTTATCTGGTGTTATGGATGATTTACTGGGGCTTTAGATTAGCCACAGGGCGCCACGGCATGGGCTATGGCGATTTTAAGCTATTGGCTGCATTAGGTGCATGGCTAGGCTGGCAAGCGCTCCCCATCATTGTATTAGCCTCTTCTGTGGCAGGAATTATTGTAGGTGTGGGGCTGCGCCTTAGATCCACACCTACGGATCCACAAATGCCATTTGGGCCTTTTTTAGCAGCTGGAGGTTTAGCTTACTTGTTGTGGGGTGAGCAGTTATGGGGCTTATTTCAACTTAGCTCACCCTAGATCACTATCAACGATTTCCTCGCTAAGCGCATCAAATATGCACATGAAGCTACCTATATAGAAGCATTTTTATAAGAATTTAAATTGTATTATCTGTAAGCGTGTAATATATTACTCTTCATACTCAAGCAAGAGGTCAGCTTATCGCTAGTCACAGCCTGCACGCCAGTATTAGCAATAACATCTGCACTATGGCTAAAACCGAATCCCGACCACTTAGACTAATTCTGACTGCATTATTACTGTTGCTTTTAGGATTGACTACAGGGCAAATATTTTGGCAGACCTATGGCTATTTCCTTGGCATAGATAACCCGCCCTTTAAACCCCTTTTTGCTCCTACTTCATCACCTAATTTACCTAGTTCATTTGACTACGCCACTAGCATTGGCAGTGCTCACTTATTTGGCCAACCTTTAGGCACTAAAAAACTGAACCCT
>JAIBDW010000141.1 GCA_024686035.1 Oceanospirillaceae bacterium | reverse complement strand
GCCACCTCACAAAAGCGCTGGAACTGACCGTCATTACCGACCGCCAAAATGAGATGACCGTCAACAGTAGAGAAAGCTTGATAAGGTACTATGTTTGGATGTGCATTACCTAAGCGCGTGGGATTTTCAGAAGTAGCAAGGTAGTTCATGGCTTGGTTGGCTAACGTGGCAACCTGAACATCAAGTAAAGCGATATCTATATGTTGGCCTTGGCCTGTGCGCAGCTGATGAATCAGAGCCCCTTGTATGGCGTTAGAGGCATACAAACCTGCCATCACATCCACTACCGCCACGCCCACTTTCATAGGTTCACCGTCTTCACTACCTGTCACACTCATCAAACCGCCCATGGCTTGAATCATAAAGTCATATCCTGCTCGGTCTTTGTCAGGGCCATATTGGCCAAAACCAGTAATTGAGCAATAGACTAAGCGTGGGTTAATCGCACTTAAACTGTCAAAGTCTAAGCCGTATTTGGCCAACCCACCTACTTTAAAATTCTCAATTAAAACATCGGCCTTAGCCACCAACTGTTTAATAAGTTGCTGGCCCTTGACCACAGACATGTCAACACATAAGGAACGTTTACCGCGATTTGCTGTTTGAAAATAAGCCGCTTGGTAGGCTTTTTCAGCCTCAAAACCGGCTGCAGGGGGCATATATGGAGGCCCCCACGTACGAGTGTCATCCCCGATACCTGGTCGCTCTACTTTAATGACATCAGCCCCTAAATCTGCCAACATCTGCCCTGCCCAAGGGCCAGCCAAAATACGACTAAGATCCAAAACCTTAATACCCTGCAACGGTGTAGTGATACTCATGGTAACAACCTAGTAAAACGCTTGAATGCCAGTTTGAGCACGGCCTAAAATCAGTGCGTGTACGTCATGAGTGCCTTCATAAGTATTCACTGCTTCTAAGTTCATCACATGGCGAATCACGCCAAACTCGTCACTAACCCCGTTACCACCATGCATATCACGAGCTTGGCGAGCCACATCCAAAGACTTACCGCAGTTGTTACGCTTCATTAGCGAGATTAACTCTACAGGACAGTTATGATCATCCATCAAGCGCCCCATTTGTAAGCAGCCTTGTAAACCCATAGAAATTTCGGTTTGCATATCGGCCAGTTTCTTTTGAATCAGTTGCGTAGCAGCCAGTGGACGGCCAAATTGAGAGCGATCTAAGGTGTATTGACGCGCCGCATGCCAACAAAACTCTGCAGCACCAAGTGAGCCCCAAGCAATGCCATAACGGGCTTTATTTAAGCAGCCAAATGGCCCTGCAAGGCCTTTGATGGTAGGGAAAAGGTTCTCTTGTGGTACAAATACCTTATCCATGACTATTTCGCCAGTCACAGACGCACGTAAGGAAAACTTACCCTCAATTTTGGGTGTAGTTAAACCTTTCATACCACGCTCTAGCACAAATCCACGAATCACGCCGTCAAGCTTGGCCCATACTACCATTACATCAGCAATAGGAGAGTTAGTAATCCACATTTTGGCACCACTAAGAAGGAAACCACCATCTACAGCAACTGCACGGGTACTCATGCTCGCAGGATCCGACCCAGAATCAGGCTCTGTCAAACCAAAACAGCCCACCCACTCACCCGTGGCAAGTTTAGGCAAGTATTTCATGCGTTGCTCTTGTGTGCCGTAAGCGTGTATTGGATGCATAACTAAAGAAGACTGCACACTCATCGCTGAACGATAACCACTATCTACACGTTCTACTTCTCTGGCCACCAAGCCATAGCTTACGTAATTCACGCCAGCACAGCCGTATTCTTCTGGAATGGTTGCACCAAGTAGCCCTAGCTCACCAAACTCAGTCATAATTTCACGATCAAAAACTTCCTCTCTATTGGCCTTTAATACCCTTCGCGCCAGACCATCTTGGCAATAATCTCGCGCAGCATCGCGAATCATTCGCTCTTCTGAGGTGAGTTGTTGATCTAGGAAGAATGGATCCTGCCAAGAAAATTCGGTACGAGTTGCCATAATAAAGTCTCAAGTATTTACACTCAGTGTTGATTCACTGATTAAAAAACACAATATATCGCCATTTATCAATAATGTCGACATTTTTGACATGAAATATGAAAATTACAGTTAAACATTATGCTGTTACAAAATAATGGGCAATGCCGTAAATGTACAAGAGAGCAAAAACAATGTTGATATATTTAGGTTGACGTTCTGGGTGAAGTCAAGCCTAGTATATCCAGATCAAACAAACAGGAAGACTAATAGATAGGGTAAACGGATACCCGTCTTGCACAATGGCTAGGCTAATTAAAACGCCTAACACTAGCTTCTCGTTCCTGGCTGTGGATTCAAAACATAACAGCGCTGGGGCTAACACCAAAAGTCCTAGTCTACAATTGGTATATTCGTTTTCGCTAACAAACCTGTCGCATCCTGGCTATGACCAATACCTTTTCCAATATTCATGGGTCAAACCTTTTTGTTAGCGTAGTGCTGGTAAATACTAGAAAAATCTAGCCCTCCATAACCTTGTGCGCCATGATTTTTGAACAGTTCAGAAGCTTTTACTCCTAACGGCACGGCAGAACCTGATGCTTGCGCTGCCTCTAGGGCTAAACCCAGATCTTTGTTCATTAG
>JAIBDW010000004.1 GCA_024686035.1 Oceanospirillaceae bacterium | reverse complement strand
TCTCAAGCATCTCAAGCAGAGATGTCTTTAGCGGTAACAAAGCAAAGCCCATTAGTCCAACAAACACAACGTAGTGTCCCTTACTACACGCTCCCAATCAGTGCGATGCGCAAGGTCAATGGTGTCATCGGCGCAGAATACAATCTATTTTTATCTGGAAACCTATCCAGTTATACTTGGGAAATGCTTCCTGGTTTGAGTGCCAAAGCAGCCTACGACAACGCTGTACAAGAGCTCAAAACACAAGATACAAAAGTGATGTATGAATGCAATGGTCGCACCTGCGGGTCCAGTAATCATTGGGCCAATCAAGTGTTTGATGAGTCGCGTTTATATGGGTTAAATACACAGCAAGCATATGCTGCGCTCAAAAAAGACACTTTAAAAGGGGTTTATTATGCGCTGTATAGTACACAGCGTGGTAATAAAAAAGTCTATTTGCATCTTGAAATAATCCAGCAAAAGTAACGCTAAAAGGATAAAACTATGCCGACTGTTGCGCTTGTATTGGGTAGTGGCGGTGCCCGGGGTAATGCGCATATTGGCGTCATTCAAGTATTAGAGGAGCAAGGCTTTGATATTGTGAGCATATCAGGATGCTCTATGGGGGCTGTGGTGGGTGGTATGTATGCTGCTGGAAAACTACCCTTGTTCACCGAATGGGTTACAGGCTTGTCACGTTTTGACGTGTTTCGTCTAGTCGATATGTCGTTATTATCTATGGGGGCCATTCGCGGTGAAAAAGCCTATACCATTTTAGAAGAATTTGTAGGTGATCAGCTGATTGAAGATTTACCAATACCTTACACGGCAGTGGCAACAGACTTGGTGAAACAAAAAGAAGTTTGGTTTCAGTCTGGCACGCTAATGGACGCAATACGAGCTAGTGTAGCCGTACCAGGCTTGATTATGCCTGTAGCACAGGACGACCGATTTCTGGTGGATGGTGGCTTATTAAATCCAGTACCCATAATCCCAACAGTTGCAGATCAGGCTGACCTCATTATTGCGGTCAATTTAAATATAAATGTAGACCATTCACACTCTGCTCAAAGTGCACAGTTAGTCAGATCACAGTTTGAAGATACGCCAGAGTTAACGCGCCATAAGCCCACTAAGAGCGAGCGAAGTCATTTGCAATGGAATAAAATGGAAATGTTAATTCAGTGTTTTGAAACCATGCAAGCGACGATGACAAAGTACAAAATGGCAGGTTTTGAGCCAGACGTTGAGGTGCGGATAAATCGTGACGTATGTAGTTTTTTTGAGCTCTATCGCGCTAAAGAAATGATAGAAATTGGCAGAACTGCAGCACTTGAAGCGTTGCAGTCTAGCCGTAACATCTAATTGGCCTCAGTCACGTATCATTAATCCTTAATAAGGGTTAAAAACTCTGCTCTAGTGCGGGCATCTTCGCGCAATTTGCCAAGCAGTACTGACGTTTTCATACTTGCATTTTGTTTTTGCACACCGCGCATCATCATACACATGTGTTTTGCTTCAATGACGACACCTACCCCTTTAGCCTGAGTGACTTCCATGATGGTGTCAGCTATTTGTTTAGTCATGTTTTCTTGAATTTGTAAGCGTCGAGCAAACATATCCACAATACGTGCCACTTTAGATAAACCAAGCACTTTACCGGACGGTAAGTAAGCCACATGACATTTGCCGATAAATGGTAGCAAATGATGTTCGCACAAAGAATATAACTCGATATCTTTTACAATTACCATCTCTTCATTGTCCGACGGAAATAATGCGCCGTTAATCACATCATCAAGATTTTTTTCATAGCCATTATTGAGAAACTTAAAAGCCTTGGCAGCCCTTTTTGGGGTGTCCTTTAAGCCTGGACGGTTTAAATCTTCGCCAATGCTGACAATAATATCTTCGTATGCTTTTTCCATGGACCTTCTCATTGATAAGGGTTTGCTGCGCTGTGAGTTAATTGTATAAAACACAGATCATTTTTACGGGCACAATACTTGAAGCAATGCTTAAGGTAAAGGCTTAAGCCTTTATATTACGCTGTTTTTGTTTTCTTTTTAACTAATACATACAGTGCACCTGTGCCGCCGTCTTTTGGTAACGCAGAAGTGAAAGCCAAAACAGCATCTATTTGTTGTAACCAATGGTTTACATGTGACTTTATCAAAGCTTGTCCTGCCCCTCTTATCTCACCTTGTTCGTCTTTATAGCCAGCGCCTGCTTTACCATGCACGATGAGTAAACAACGGTCTCCTTCAGCCTGTGCGTGTCTTATCGCGTTCCACACCGACTCTCTTGCAGCTTCAATTGTGTAACCATGTAAATCAAGCGTCAGCGTAGGGCGCATGTGCCCGTTGCTAAGTCTGCGTATGCTGCCACTGTCAAGACCTACACGAGAGTAGGTAAGGCTCTGCTGTGATTCAAGCATTTCAAACCCTTGCTCTCCAAGTGCGGCTTTTTCTTTGACTTGCATAATAGCAGCGGCACGCCTAGTTGCTGTGCTAAAAGGGTCAGGGCCTTTTGACGCAGGTGTCGTCTGGCGCCCCGTTTTTTTTAACGGCGAAACTGTTCCAAATGCAGTGCCAAAATCAGTAATAGATTCAGTACTTTGGTCTTGTGCTTTTGAAAAATCATTTGAATCAAGATTTGAAGGTCTACTCATGCTTTATTAACGGTGGTTTATACTCATGCCAATATGGTATCGGGACAAGGCTTAGCTTACAATGTACATATCAAAATATTGTTATAAAAGCTGCCATGACCAAAACGCTCTCACACGCCATCGAAACAGCGCAATCGGCGCTCATTGAAGCGCAAGTCCACTTTGGACACGGCACGGATAACGCTTGGGATGAAGCTGTATTTTTGGTACTTGGCGCTTGTGGTATGTCATTAGATACACAAACGGATGAGCTACAAAAAAAACTCAATGCTCATCAGTTAGAACAAATAGAAAAATGGCTAGCAAGGCGTATTCAGCAGCGATTACCTTTGCCTTATCTGTTAGGTGAAACTTGGTTTGCTGAGCTGCCGTTTAAAGTAACGCCTGGTGTTATTATTCCGCGCTCACCCATCGCTGAATTGATTGTTAGGCATTTTTCTCCATTCATAAAAGACACTCCAAAAGCAGCTTTAGACCTTTGTTGTGGCAGCGGTTGTATCGGCATTGCGATGGCTTTGCATATGGGTATTGAACACGTTGACATGGCCGATATAGAGCAGGCGGCCATCGCGTTGAGCCAGCAAAATATAGACCATCATGGTGTGGGTGATCAAGTTCGGGTATTTAATTCCAACTTATTTAGTGGCCTGCCCACTAAAACCTATGATCTGATAGTGAGCAATCCACCTTACGTTGATGCAGATGACTACGCAGGTATGCCGGCTGAGTTTGCTCACGAGCCAAAGTTAGCTTTGGTTTCAGGTGATGACGGTTTGGATCTTACTGCAAAGATGTTGGTGCAAGCAGTTGATTGGCTGTCACAAGATAGCCTCATCGTGATTGAAGTGGGCAATAGTGAAGTCGCGTTGCAAGAGGCTTTGCCTGAAGTGCCTTTTATGTGGCTTGAGTTACATCAAGGTGGCAATGGTGTGTTCTGTCTTACTGGCGCCCAGTGCAGAGAGTACCATCCTAGATTTAAGGCCTGGTATCAGTCACGTTTATAAGAGGATTGTTTGCTGCATGGTGTAGTAACCAGCTATAATTTAAGTTGAAAAATTTTAGAGTAAAAATTCATGTCGGGTAATACCTTTGGTAAGTTGTTTACGGTCACCACCTTTGGTGAAAGCCATGGTCCAGCACTGGGCGCCACAATTGATGGTTGCCCAGCAGGCATAGAGCTTAGTGAAGCCGACTTACAGATCGATTTAGATCGCCGTAAGCCAGGCTCTTCTCGCCATACTACTCAGCGCCGTGAAGCGGATCAGGTGCGTATTTTATCTGGTATATTTGAAGGTCGAACGACCGGCACACCTATTGGCTTGCTGATTGAAAATACAGATCAACGCTCGAAAGACTATGGCAACATAAAAGACCAGTTTCGTCCTGCCCATGCTGATTACACCTATATGCACAAATATGGTTTGCGAGACTATCGCGGTGGTGGTCGATCTTCTGCACGCGAAACCGCTATGCGCGTTGCAGCAGGTGCAATCGCTAAGAAATTTTTGGCAGGTCAGGGTATTGCCATTACCGGCTACTTGTCTCAACTAGGCCCTATTAAACTAGACTGTTCAGACCCTAGTATTGTCAATGACAATCCATTTTTCTGTGGCCAAGCTGATAAAGTGGAAGAACTAGAAAAATTTATGGATGCGTTGCGAAAGTCTGGTGATTCTATAGGTGCCCAAGTCACTGTGGTTGCTACAGGAGTAGCGGCGGGTATTGGTGAACCAGTATTTGATCGCTTAGATGCTGAATTGGCTCATGGTTTGATGAGTATTAACGCGGTTAAAGGCGTTGAGATTGGTGATGGCTTTGAAGTGGTGACTCAGCGTGGTACAGAGCACCGCGATGAAATGACTCCCGATGGCTTTCTATCCAATCATGCAGGTGGGATTTTGGGCGGCATAAGCAGTGGGCAAGACATCATTGCTCGCATAGCTCTTAAACCAACGTCCAGCTTGCATATACCTGGGCAGTCCATAGACCTTCATGGAGACCCAGTAGAGGTGATTACTAAAGGTCGTCATGATCCATGTGTGGGCATTCGTGCTACACCTATTGCTGAAGCCATGATGGCGTTGACAATCATGGATCACTTTTTACGTCAGCGTGGGCAAAATGGCGACTTTAGCAACGACCTTCCCACCATTAAATAACCCCCATGACATATTTGCATTTGCTGCTAATGCGCACAGGGTTAGTCATTGTGTTATCGGTCTTAAGTGGCATTACTTGGGCGGATAGTATTCGCTTTGCCACCACAACTAGCACCTATAACTCTGGCTTATTGGATTACTTGGTCGGTCACTATGAAAAAGTGAGCGACACCCAAGTGCTAGTGATCTCTGTGGGCACCGGTAAAGCCTTAAAAATGGGTGAAAATGGGGATGTCGATCTGGTCATGACACACGCACCTATTGCAGAGGCTCATTTTGTTGATGAAAAATTTGGTATTGAGCCTTTAAGCGTGATGTATAACGACTTTGTGCTTGTCGGTCCAAAAGAAGATCTAGCAAGCGTGAGCCAAGCCCAAACGGTCATAGAGGGACTCGCACTCATTATGGGCTCAAACCAGCGTTTTATCTCCCGTGGCGATGACTCTGGAACCCATAAAAAAGAATTACAACTATGGCAACACCTTGGTCAGCTTCCTACTTTTAGTGGTTATCTGGAATCTGGTCGGGGCATGGGGCACAGTTTACACATGGCCTCAGAAATGGGCGCATACACACTGACAGACCGTGGCACTTGGTTAGCCTTAAAAGGTAAACTTCAATTACACTTAGTACTTGATAGCGACCCAAGATTAATCAATCCATATCAGGTAATCCTAGTTAATCCTCAGCGCCACGCTCATGTGAATGTCGATTCAGCCAGAGACTTTGCTCAATGGATCGTTAGCCCGGCAGGCCAAGCGTTGATTAGTGCGTTTCGTATTAATGGCGAGGTATTATTTATCCCTTCTGCAACACCACCTGTGTTATGAATAATTTATGGGGTACATTTAGCGAAGCGATTGCTGCGCTTTTAAGTGGGGACCCTCAGCTTTGGAGTATTGTAGGTGTGTCTTTTGGAGTGTCCGCAAGCGCTTTGCTGATTGCTTTATTGCCTGCACTGACCTTAGGTTTCGTTTTGGCTTACTTTCGATTTCCTGGTCGTTGGGTGGCCATCAGTGTGGTCAATAGCCTCTTAGCAGTGCCAACAGTTGTGGTAGGGCTAGTGCTCTATATGCTTTTGTCGCGCGCAGGCCCCATGGGTGACCTACAGCTTTTATTTACCCGTCCGGCGATGATTATTGGGCAGATACTATTGTGTTTTCCCTTATTGGTAGCGATGAGTTTAAGTGCCTTCCAAGCAGCAGACTACCGTGTGCTAGAGACCGCAAAAACCCTAGGTGCAAGGCCATTACAAGCATTTTTGACACTATTATTTGAAGTCAGATTTGCGCTACTTGCAGCGCTAGTCACGGCTTTTGGGCGGGTTATTGCTGAAGTAGGCAGCGCCATGATGGTGGGTGGCAACATCCTCCACCACACGCGTAATATTACCACTGCCATAGCTTTGGAAACAGGTAAGGGAGAGTTTGTGCAAGGGGTTGCGCTTGGAATTGTGCTTTTAGTGCTCGCATTAGTGTTAAACGTGAGTTTAGGCTGGATGCAAAGTCATAGTCGAGTATTGAGGCACGGAACCTAATGCGCCTAGAACTAGATCGTATTTGTCAAAAATATGGCCCACAACTATTATTTTACATCGATGAATTACAACTCATTACAACCGATGCTGTGCATTTGCATGGGCCTAATGGCGCTGGTAAATCCACTTTGATGAAGATCATGGCTGGTCTGCAAAAGCCAACTTCAGGCCAGGTCAGATGTATTCCCACTCAAGGAGAAAGCTTACGTCAGCAAGCGGTCATTTACCTGCATCAAAACACCTACTTATTTGATACGGATGTGCGTAGCAATGTGGAATATGGACTGCGACTAAGGCGTGAGAAAAATGCAAAAAAAGTTGATGAGGCGCTAGTATGGGCAGGGTTAGATCACCTTCAAGAGCGCCAGGCACATTTACTTTCTGGTGGCGAAAGACAACGATTAGCCTTGGCTAGAGCCCTAGTGTTAGACCCAGCATTGGTTTTACTTGATGAGCCCACAAGCAACTTAGATCATGCGTCTGTGGAGCGTATAGAAGTGATGTTGCAAGACTTACATCAAAAAGGCACAGGTATATTGTTGTCTTGCCACCAAGACAACGCCCTCACCAAGCTATGCAATCAGCACTGGCTGCTAGCCAAGGGCAAGCTCACAGTGCATGACGAAAAATAGATCTTAAATATTAGCGTTTCTTACTAGGCCCTGAAGCTTTCTTGCCAGCGTAGCCACCTTTAGGTTTGTCAGCAGGCACGCGGAACAACAAATATAAATCTTGTAGTAACTCTGGGATTTGCTCACACAGTTGTTGGCAAAATTCTGGCTGAAGGCGCAGCTCTTCAAGCTCTGCGTCTTCGTCTAATTTAGCCGCCAACATGAAGGGCAATAAGCATTCAGCGACGTCTTCTTCTTGTTCAGAAAACCAAACATTTTCTTGGCTAAATATAAGTTCCATAAAGCCTTGAGCCCAGTATTCAAGCAAACAATCACCTTCTTGGTCCAGTTCTAATGTGAGATCACAGGGAAGGTCAATATCTTGATCAGACTCCAAACATTCACGTAAAAAAGCATACTCCTGCCGTATTAGGTTGAGCATTTGTTGACGTTCAGCACTGTCTTCATTTACGGGCGTTTCAGCCATCACTTGCGCCATCCATTCATGCCCAGGCATGGGCGCTGGGCTGATCGCTAAGGCACACAGATAACCGTGCAGGGCAATGTAGTCTAAAGCCTCTTCTTGCACTTTGTCAGACAACAAGTAGGCGTCTAACTGGTCAATTTGGCTATCGGTTAAAGGGTCGTTAGAGATGGACATGTAGCGTGACTCGATCATTAAATAGAAGCTATTGTAACTCATGGAGCCCATTAACAGCTACAAAACGAGCGGTTTGGGATGCGTGCATTCATATTAGATGAGTTTATTTCTCTGTTACACGCGGCTAAGGCGTTATATGGGTGACAGTAGCGCTGCCTTCGAGGATAATGCGCGCAATGAATGAAACTCCTCAACAACTATTACACAGCCTCTTTGGTTATGAGCACTTTCGTGGCCAACAACTGGATGTGATCCAGCATGTTATCGACGGTGGCGATGCATTAGTGCTGATGCCGACCGGTGGTGGCAAGTCGATCTGTTATCAGATTCCAGCACTGCTAAGGCCTGGGGTTGGAGTCATCATTTCTCCTTTGATCGCGTTGATGGAAGATCAAGTAGCGTCCATGCAACAGCTGGGGGTGAATGCACATGCCCTCCACTCAGGCATCGATTGGCAACAGCAAAAAAACATCGAACACCAGGCCTTAAATGGTGAGCTAGATTTGCTTTACATCTCGCCTGAACGATTGATGACAGATGCATGTATGAATTTGCTTTGGTCTTCTAAGTTGGCCTTGTTTGCCATTGATGAAGCTCACTGTGTGTCTCAGTGGGGTCATGATTTTAGGCCTGAATACCTTCAGTTAGAATGCTTGCAGCAAAACTTCCCCCATGTGCCTCGCATGGCGCTTACGGCTACAGCTGATCGACCTACGCAGCAGGAAATGGTGAAGCGTTTAGGACTAAACAAAGCGAAGCAGTATATTAGTAGCTTTGACCGACCTAATATTCGTTACCGTATCATGCAAAAGCAAAAAGGTAAGCAGCAGTTGTTAGATTTTGTGCAATCACAACACCAAGGCAATGCGGGCATTGTCTACTGTATGTCTCGTAAGAAGGTAGACGAAACAGCCCTTTGGTTAGTGGAGCAGGGCATTGCAGCACTGCCTTATCATGCAGGCTTAGGAGCAGAAAAACGTACTCACCACCAACACCGTTTCCTCAATGAAGAAGGCTTGGTGATGGTGGCTACTATTGCTTTTGGCATGGGTATAGATAAACCCAATGTACGTTTTGTAGCGCATTTGGATCTACCTAAAAGTATTGAATCTTATTATCAAGAAACCGGACGTGCAGGCCGAGATGGACTGCCTGCTGATGCGTGGATGGTGTATGGATTGCAAGATGTGATGTGGCTTAGGCAGAGGCTTGAGCAAACTGATATGGATGCAGGCATAAAGCGCTCTGAGCAATCCAAACTAGACGCAATGTTAGGTCTGTGTGAAATAACACAGTGTCGAAGGCAAGCCATTTTAAGCTATTTTAATGAAACCTCTTCAAGTGGCTGTGGCAACTGTGATAACTGTTTAGAACCCGTAGCCACCTTTGATGGTACAGAAGTTGCCCGTAAGGCGTTATCGTGTATCTTTCGTAGTGGTCAGCGTTATGGTGTCGCTCATTTAATCGACATTTTGATGGGTAAACCTACCGACAAAATTAAATCTGCAGGTCATGATAAAATATCCACCTTTGCACTGGGTCAAGAACTTGATCAAAAACAATGGCGTTCGGTGTATCGGCAGCTTTTAGCCTCTGGCTTAGTCTCTAGTGATCCAGAAAACTATGGTGGGTTACGGTTATTGCCTCCCTGTAGGCCGTTACTTAAAGGTGAAACCAAATTACAACTTCGGCTGGATCGTAAAGTATCGATTAAAGCACCAAAAGCGGCTAAAGCAAGGTTGCAAATAGGTGATGCTGACATGGATTTATGGCAATTACTGAGAGAACTGCGTATGGCTCTAGCTCAAGACCAAAAGGTGCCGCCTTATGTTATTTTTAGTGACTCTTCATTATTGGAAATGCTTCACTCCAAACCACAAACACTGCTTCAAATGAGCCATATACATGGTGTGGGCGAAAAGAAGTTGGACCGCTATGGTGGTGACTTTTTGGCGTTAATTAAGCAACACGCATAGTGAGCTATGATAATATCGTCAATCAGTCGCAATACTATTATTTTTAAGGAAGCCAATCATGGCCAGTTTACAAGATCAATTGCTAAAAGCGGGTTTAGCCAACGAAAAACAAGCCAAACAAGCCACTAAGGCGAAAAAGAAGCAAACCCGAGATGTGCGCAAAGGCGTTGATATAGGTGAAACACCGGCACAGCGGGCGCTGAGAGAAAAAGAAGCCCAAGCAAGTCGCTCTAAGCAGCTTAATGCGCAACGTGATGCACAAATTCAAGAGCGGGCAGTGGCGGCACAAGTGAAACAAATACTTGAACGATGTCGATTAGATTTGTCTGGCGGTGAAGTGAGTTATAACTTTGTTGATGGGAAAGTCATCAAAAAGCTTTATGTGGACCCTATGCAGCAAGCTGCATTAAGTCGAGGCTCCCTCGTTATTGTGGGTTTAGAAGCGGTCTATTATGTGGTTCCAGCCAATGTCGCTTTGCGCATTGAAGAGCGCTCTGCCCAGAGCTTAATTATACGTGCTGAATCTGCAGCAGATGCAGTGGATCAAGAGGATGATCCCTACGCAGATTTTGTGATTCCCGATGACTTGATGTGGTAACTTTAGTGACTCCTTCACAACCCAATGTCCAAGATGATGCCAAGCGTCAACAAAAGCTACAAAAGCGGCTGCGCCGTGATGTAGGTCGTGCAATCGATGACTACGCTATGATCGAAAGCGGCGATAAGGTTATGGTCTGTGTGTCTGGTGGTAAAGACTCTTATGCCATGCTAGATATATTGATGCAGCTGCAAAAGAGTGCGCCCATTGATTTTGAGATATTGGCCGTTAACTTAGATCAAAAACAACCTGATTTTCCAGAGCACATATTACCCAAGTACCTCACCCAAGTGGGTGTAGATTTCCATATCATTGAGCATGACACTTACAGTGTAGTCAAAGCCGTGATTGAAGAAGGTAAAACCACCTGTGGGTTATGTTCGCGGATGCGCCGGGGCACATTGTACCGCTTTGCTCAAGAGCGAGGTATTACCAAAATTGCGCTAGGGCATCATCGCGATGATATTCTAGAAACTCTGTTTTTAAATATGTTTCATGGAGGCAAGCTTAAAACAATGCCTGCGCGGTTATTGAGTGATGATGGATTAAATACAGTGATTCGTCCCATGGCTTACGCCCGTGAACAAGACATTGCAGAATATGCTCAGCTTAAACACTACCCTATTATTCCTTGTAACTTGTGCGGTTCTCAAGATAACCTGCAACGCCAGCATATTAAAGGTATGTTGCAAGATTGGGAAATGAACTACCCAGGCCGAGTGGAAAGTATGACTAAATCATTACAAAACGTAGTGCCTTCGCACTTAATGGATACCAAGCTACATAACTTCAAACAAACTCAACGGGTGTTGCAAAGCGACGTGGTTGAAAAATCTGGTGAGGACACAGATGCAGGCTTAGCGCTGCTCAATTTAGCCCTATAGCTTTGCCTAAAATGCCCACCTAGCCTCTATATAAAGAGATAGACAACTGATGATCTTTGACACAGCAGCGCTTGATGCCCAACAAAAGTATCAGCTTTTAACGGGTGGCATCACTCCCAGGCCTATCGCCTGGATTAGCACGCGCTCAAAAGCGGGCGTAGATAATTTAGCGCCTTACTCCTTTTTTACCGTGGCAAGTTGTAATCCACCTGTGCTGCTTTATACCCATGTCACTCAAAGTAGTGGGATTAATAAGGACACGCTACAAAACCTTCTAGACACCAAGGAATGTGTAGTGAATATAGTCAACAGTGGGTTATTAGAACAACTCAATGCTACCAGTGCAGCATTAGGTAAAGATGATAGCGAGTTTAGTTTTGCCAATGTAGAGGCCTGTGAAAGCGCTACAGTGTTGCCAAAGTCTGTAAAATACGCCCCCGTGCGCTATGAATGTAGTTTACGAGAAGTGGTCAGCGTAGGTAGCTTGCCTGCCGGTGGCCAACTCATATTGCTGGATGTAACCTTCATATATGTTGATGATGCGCTGTATAAAAATGACACTATAGACCAACAAAGTATCGATACGGTGGGCAAAATGGGTGGCAACTACTTTAGTTTAACCAATGATACTCTCGAGCTTATCAGGCCTAAATGATCCCCTGTCAATTGGCCTGGATAAAAGTTGCACAAGCTCCTTTGTCATTGACTGTCAGCTACTGGAGGGCTTTAAGGGTGGGCCAATAGGCTTTGAACTTAGACCCAGCATAGTCACAGTGAAGTGAGTATGGGATAATTATTGCCAAGTAAAGAAGGTGTTTATGATAACGACACAAGTGACTCACAGTAAGGCACAAAAGTATGGCACAGGGGCCATTAATGTGGTTTTTGCCCATGGTTCTGGTATAGGTATGAACCATGAATTTATGCAAAGTGTTGCCAGTGCGATGAGTGCAACAGATTTTACGGTTTATTTGTTTGAGTTTGACTATATGCAGCAGATGCAAACAACGGGCATTAGGCGTCCCCCTGCTAAAGTGGCTAATCTAGAGTTGGAGTTTATTGCATTACTTGATAGCCTTGCGTTATCTGGGCCACTAATTATTGGTGGTAAATCGCTTGGGGGGCGTGTGGCAAGCTTAATCGTAGAGCGCACTAATGCTTTAGGCTGGTTTGCTATGGGTTATCCGTTTCACCCCCAGCGCAAGCCACAAACCCTGCGAGTGGCGCATTTGTTAGCCAGCCATAAGCCTGGCATCGTGTTTCAAGGTACACGAGATGCCCTAGGTAATTATGACGAGGTGTTAAGTTATTCATTGCCTGAGCACATTGAGGTGCATTGGTTTGATCATATGGATCACAGCTTAGCACCATTTAAAGACGCAAAGTTGAGTCAAATTGAAGCGGTCAAACACTCAGTGTTAGTGCTTGAGAAGTGGGCTAAGCACAGGTTACTTGCTGCCAACTTTAGCGTGTCATAAAATTTAAAAACAAACAGTGGTCGCCGTTTGTAGTGGTCACAATCAGAGAATCAAAAGTGATGCACAATAGCCTGATCATTGACAAACTATTAGACACTACAGGGCTTTTTTGTCCAGAACCCGTCATGATGTTGCATAGCACCTTTAGAGATATTAAGGCCGGTGATGTGGTTAAAGTGTTAGCAACAGACCCTTCTACCAAAAGAGATATTCCTAAATTTTGTTTGTTTTTAGGCCATGAGCTTATCGAGCAAATTGACGATGGCGTTCAATATCAGTACCTCATTCGCAAAGGTGGTTGATACAAATCAGCTAATGATTATGCATTGAACTGATCGGCTGGAACGATATTCACAGATTCATGTAACTCACTATAAACCACGACAATTCGTTTTTGCTGTAGCTGCACTTTTAGCTGCACAACTTTGTCTTCTAAGCTTGTTTCATAAACGCCATAGTCTGTGCCGTCTCGACTCGCAAATTCCTCTAATAAGTGGTTTAGCGTATCTGCATTGATATTTTGCCAAGGTACGATCATTAAAAGGTCCGTTATTAACTGGGATAAACTATATCGGTGAGCAATATTCTAACTGGCGTTGGTAGCGTTCAGCTTGATGGGCCACATCTTGAGCGACATTAAGCAGCCAAGGTTTAGCCAGATATGACTTGTTAGCAAAACCACCATGACCTTCGTGGTAAGCCAGATATAGGTTGTAGGTATCGTTGGCTTGTATATTGTTCAGGCGCACTGATCTCGCGTTGTACCAGCCTACAAAATCGATTGCATCGTTAAAATCAGTGCGATCAGCGCTGGTGTAACCAGTCAATTTTTTGTACATCGCCCAAGTGCCATTGATGGCCTGAGGATAACCATAAGCAGAAGATAGGTGTTGGCCTGGAAAAATGCCCAATGTTCTTTTACGAGGAGGCTTTGCTTTAGCATTAAAGCCAGACTCGTGGTTGATGAACGCCATACTTATGGATTGATCTATTTGCCACTTTTTTTCAGAAGCAATAGCGCTGCTTTGCCAGCCTTTAAATTGGGCGAAAATGCCGCACAAATTGTCTGGTGTGCGTGGCTTGCTAGCCACTGTACCTAAGTGGCTACATGCACTAATGACTAGCATTAGTAGGGCTGAAAAAATAAGCTTAAAATTCATCACTGGCTCTTGCCCAGCATCGCTGCATCAGCCTTACCTGGTCTTCAGCTTGCATTAAATCTAGCCCCGTTTCATGGGATAAATCCTGTAATTCATCACGCCAGTTAGGGCCTAGTAATTCACTGATGTCTTGTTGATTGGTAGAGACTTCAAACGCCAATTCAATATCCAAAGCATCAACTAAATGTTCTAGGCCTTGAGCTGGAGAGAAATCAGCATGGCCTACAACATGGCTAGCATCTAAGTCGACGTTCATTTCTAATAAAACGTCTTTTACTGAGTGACCTAAAGCGTCGATGGTTTCATCACAAATATGGTCGCTATAGCACAAGTGAGGCGGCCAGCTGTCATCAGCAATGATGAGGCTAGATTTAATGCTACCATCAGGCAAAGTCCAAGCTGCAACAATGGGGTAATAAGGCGGTTCTGAACAGGTTTCAACAGCGATAAACAAGGCAAGGCTTAGATCGGTCATAAGTAATAATATTAATTGAAATCATAGTAACAAATCATGGCCCATGCCATGCCTCAAGGCAAGATAAGTTTACTAATGAAAGTCTGTATTTACCAAAGTAGTATTTTAATATGCGCTCTAACTTGGTATAAATGTTAGGTTAATCCTTTGTCCTAAAAAATCAGGAACTATCCAATGAGTGATGTGAAGACATATCCAGCAGATGCAGCAATTGCCCAAGCCTCTGGACTGAATCAAGAAAAACGTGAAGCCATGTATCAGCAGTCAGTAACAGACCCAGAAGAGTTCTGGCGTAAGCAGGGCGAAAGACTGGATTGGATTAAGGCGCCTACTAATATAAAAGATACTAGGTTCACTCCAAATGATGTCTCAATCCAATGGTATGCTGATGGAAAACTCAATGTTTCAGCTAACTGTCTAGACCGGCATTTGGCGGACCACGGTGACGAAATCGCCATTATCTGGGAAGGTGATGACCCTAACGACTCTCGTCACATCAGCTACAAAGAGTTACATCAAGAAGTGTGTCAGTTTAGTAACGCTTTATTGGCTCAAGGTGCAAAAAAAGGCGATGTAATCACCTTATACATGCCCATGATTCCTGAAGCGGCAGTCGCCATGTTAGCGTGTGCCCGCATTGGCGCAGTGCATTCGGTCATTTTTGGTGGTTTTTCCCCTGATGCCATTGCAGGACGTGTGCAAGGTGCTAAAAGTAATATTGTGATCACGGCGGATGAGGGTCTACGTGGTGGCAAGAAAATTGGTTTAAAAGCCAACGTAGATGCTGGCTTAACTAACGTAGATTGTGTTGAAACTGTTATTGTTGTTAAGCGCACAGGCGCTGACATCAATTGGGTAGAAGGCCGAGACGTATGGTACGGTGACATCGTGGCTCCTGCTGGCACTGAGCATGAACCCGAAGTGATGGGCGCAGAAGACCCTCTGTTTATTCTGTATACCTCCGGTTCCACTGGCCAACCTAAAGGTCTAGAGCACACTTCTGCAGGCTATTTAGTGTGGAGTGCAATGACCCATGAGCTTGTGTTTGACTACAACCCAGGTGATGTATATTGGTGTACAGCCGACGTAGGCTGGATTACCGGGCACAGCTACATCGTCTATGGGCCACTTGCAAACCGTGCTACGACATTGATGTTTGAAGGCGTACCTAATTACCCTACCAATGCTCGTTTTGGCCAGGTGATTGAAAAACACAAAGTCAACCAGTTTTATACTGCACCTACAGCGATACGTGCACTAATGCAGCATGGCGACGATGTTTTATCAGGCGCTGATGTATCAAGTATTCGCGTTTTGGGTAGTGTAGGAGAGCCGATCAACCCTGAAGCCTGGCTTTGGTATAGGCGTGTGTTTAGCACGGGTAATGCTCCTGTGGTGGACACATGGTGGCAAACAGAAACAGGTGGTCACATGATTACGCCATTGCCTGGTGCCGTGGATGCTAAGCCTGGTTCAGCAACCTTACCATTTTTTGGTGTACAGCCAGCGATAGTGGATAATGAGGGGCGTGAGCTAGAAGGTGCCACTGAAGGCAATCTAGTGATTAAGGACAGCTGGCCTGGCCAAGCTCGATCTATTTGGGGCAATCATCATCGTTTTGAAGAAACTTATTTCTCAACCTTTTCCAACTATTACTTTACAGGTGATGGCGCAAGAAGAGACGAAGATGGCTATTATTGGATTACCGGCCGTGTTGATGATGTGTTGAATGTTTCAGGCCATCGCATGGGCACTGCCGAAATAGAAAGTGCTTTGGTTGCGCATAAAGCGGTGTGTGAATCTGCCGTGGTAGGTTACCCACACGAAATTAAGGGCCAAGGCATATACTGTTATGTTACATTACAGGATGGTGTTGAAAGTAGTGCTGAATTAATGAAGGAATTGAGGCAGTGGGTCAGAGCAGAAATTGGCCCTATTGCGTCTCCAGACTTAATTCAATTTGCACCTAATTTGCCAAAAACACGTTCAGGTAAAATTATGCGCCGTATTTTGCGTAAAATTGCGGCTAACGATTTTGGTGAGTTGGGGGACACATCGACTTTATCAGACCCAGGTGTAGTGACAGAATTAATTGAAAATCGCTGCAATAAATAGCTTAATTATCTGTATATTTTTGAGGAGGTGCATCTATGTCTAATGCTTACACCATTATCGTAGCTGATGATCATCCGTTATTTCGGGCGGCGTTAACTCAAGCTATCGGTGCGCAAGTTGATGGTGCGAAGGTGTTAGAAGCGGAGCACCTGCAGCATTTAGAGCGCCAAATGCATAGTGAAATAGATTTGGTGTTATTAGACTTACACATGCCTGGGGCTAATGGCTTCTCAGGGCTGATCTATTTACGTAATCACTTTCCAAGTGTGCCCGTCATAGTCGTCTCAGGTAATGAGCAAGCCAGTGTAATCCACCGCACTATGCATTTTGGTGCGGCAGGTTTTATTCCTAAATCTTCTTCAATGTCAGATATTATCGAAGCTATTTCAGTGGTTCTTAATGGTGGTCAATGGGTGCCAGCAGACTTACCAGCAGCCGACAAAGAAATGGATGCTCAAGACAGCAAGTTTGCTGATCAACTGGCAAGCTTAACCCCTCAGCAGTTTAAGGTCATGGTGATGCTAACTGAAGGGCTACTTAATAAACAAATTGCTTATGAATTGAGTGTGTCAGAGGCCACTATAAAGGCCCATGTCACAGCAATATTGCGCAAGCTTGGTGTCTATAGCCGCACGCAGGCCGTTATTCTAGCGGGCCGTTTGCGTATTGAGCACCCTCAAGATGAGCCTGTTAAATAAGCTGATTTAACTAATTAAGTCGCCTTAGTTGAATACTTCCTGTTCATCTAAGGCGACTTAATGTGGCCCTAAGTGCAGCAGGCTTTAGCGGCTTGTTTAGCAGCAATGCATCCTCATCAGACACCAGTTTTGCTACTTCTTCTGTGCGATCAGCCGTAATACAGATGGCAGGGATTTGGCATTGGTACACTTGCCTTATTCTTGCGATCGCGGCAGTGCCTGTTTGGTCCTGGTCCAAGTGGTAATCCGCCAAGATCACACTAGGTTGCACATCAGCATCGGCCAGATTCTGTAAGGCTTGAGAGGTGCTAAGGGCTTTAATTACAGTACATCCCCACCCACACAGCACTTGTTCCATTCCAAGTAGTATAGACGCTTCATTATCTATACATAGCACAATCATATTAGCCAAACTTCCACTGCCACTATGGTATTGAGTGTGGGTAGAGGCTTTAGCGATGACCTTATCTGGGTCTCCAGCAGGTACAAGAATGCCAAATAAGCTGCCACTGCCTTGCCATGATTTTACTGTCAAATGGTGACCCAGTAGTTTGGCTGTGCGATCTGCGATTGCTAAGCCCAAACCTAAGCCTTTGATGTCTTGAGTCGCTGGGTGGTCCAGGCGTTTAAACTCTTCAAATACTTCAGTAAGCTTTTGAGGCGCTATACCTATGCCAGTATCCCAAACTTGAATTTCGATGGCGTTTTGTTTCAATCGACAGCCCAGCAACACTTTACCCTTTGGGGTGTAGCGCATGGCATTGGTTAAAAAGTTTTGCACGATGCGCCGCAAGTGTTGTTCGTCACTGTAAACGGTTACGGTACAGGGGATGTAGTTAAATTCAATGCCTTTTTGTTGACATAATAAAGACAGCTCTGCGGCTAGTTTTTGTAACATTTTATCGATTGGGAAATGGCTCAACTTAGGCGACAAATTGCCTGCATCAAGCTTAGAGATTTCTATTAAAGTGCCAATTAGCTCCTCAGCTGCGCCTAACGAATCATCTAAATGGTGTAAGGTCTCTGAAAGCTTGCCTGTAGGGTGTTGTTGTGACAATGATGAAGAGAATAGTCGTGCTGCATTAAGAGGCTGCATTAAATCATGGCTTGCTGCGGCTAAAAAACGGGTTTTACTCTGGTTCGCTTGGTCTGCGCCAATTTTTGCTTGACTTAATTCATCATTGGCCACGACCAAAGCTTTGGTACGGTTTTGAACACGTTGCTCTAGGGTTTCATTGGTTTCTTTTAAGGCTGCTTCAATACGTTTGTGGTTAGTAATATCCATATAGGTGTTGACGTAGCCACCCCCTAACATGGCATTGCCTCGCACCTCAAACACAGCGCCATCAGCTCTATATCGCAAGTGAGTGCTGCTTTTGCCCTCTACCATTGTGCTTAGGCGTTGTTCAACTTGTTGTTCAAGGATACCTAAACCATAGTCACCCTTAAGTGCGTTATGACGAATGACTTCTTCAATGGGCCTGCCGATGTTAATAAGTCCTTCAGGAAACCCAAACATTTCCTGATAACGTTGATTCCACACCACCAAGCGCATGTCCTTATCTACTACACTGATACCTTGGTCAATGTGCTCAATGGTAGACTGCAACATGGTGCGGTTAAACTGGAAAAGGGCAGAAGCTTCATCAGCAATAGACACCACGTCGCCTAAATGCATCTCAGTATCCATTAGGCTGGAAGCGACAATGATGCGGGCCGAGGATGCGCCAATAACGCCAGCTAAGAGGCGTTCTGCATAGGTGGCTAGCGCTTGGTCTATGGGGTCATTTAAGTTAAGGTCGCGGTTTTGTGCACGAGCAAATTGATGAAAGGCTTCATGAGTTCTATTGGTACCTAAAAAGCGCTCACAAAGGGTTTGAAGGTCACTAAAACGTGTGTTTTCAAAGTTATTGTCAGTATTGCCTATGGATTGGCTTAATCTTAGATCCACAAAATGGTCTGCTTGGATCCGGTCTTGTAAGCGAGCTTGCGTGAGCCTAGAAACCCATACAAAAGCAGTAATGTTTAAGCTTAGAGATAACAATGTGGCGTGAGTTATGGGGTCAAACCCTTCCAGTCCAAACATAGAGGTGGGTCGAAGCCAGCCAATACCAAATAATCCATCTTCTACTAAGCTTAAGGTATCAAACCCAAGGCCACTTAGATTAGGTACCATAAGGGTATATATCCAAATGGTGAAGCCTGTACCTAAGCCAGCTAAGGCACCATAGCGATTGCCTCGGCGCCAAAACACAGCCCCGATCAACGCGGGTGCAAACTGAGCAACGGCAACAAAAGCGGTTAAACCTAAAGAAACTAAACTTTTACCATCACCAATTAATAAAAAGTAACCATAAGCCGCTAATAACATGGCCACAATTACCACTCGGCGCACTTTGAGTAGCAAGCGACCTATATTTTTGTCTTCTGACGCTTGGAGTGGGGACAAGTGAAAAATGACGGGCATGACAATGTCGTTACTGATCATGGTGCTGATAGACACGGTGGCCACAATAACCATGCCTGTGGCGGCAGAAAGGCCTCCTATATAGGCTAAGGTGGCTATGCTACTTGCACCTTGGCTTAGGGGAACCATCAGTACGTAGGTATCAGTGGATATATCTTGTCCACCAAAAAGAAAGCTACCCGCAGCGGCAATGGGCAGCATAAAAATACAGAATATAATGAGGTACAATGGAAACAACCAACGTGCTGTATGTAAATCGTTGGGGTTTGTATTTTCAACAATGCCCACTTGAAATTGCCTTGGAAGACAAAGCATGGCTAATAATGCCAATAATGTTTCAGTAAGAAAACTCACTCTTAAAGGGTTAAAGTGATCTAGTTGCTGTTGTAGGCCGCTCTGGTTGATGTGAGCGCTTAAATCGGCAATGCCATCAAATAGACTAAAAGTAACAAATAAGCCCACAGCCACAAATGCCACGAGCTTAACGATAGATTCAAACGCAATAGCCAGCACCATACCACGATGGTGTTCACTGGTGTCTATCTGTCGAGTGCCAAATAAAATGGCAAAGGCTGCCATCAAAATCGCAATCACTAGTGCAGTGTTGCTGGATCCAAAGTCTGAACTTCCACCCCCGGAAATCATAATGGTAAAACTTTGAGCAACTGCTTTTAGCTGAAGCGCAATATAAGGCAATATGCCAAAAGTGGCCATCACAGTAATGACGATCGCTAAGCTGCGGCTCTTACCGTATCTTGAAGCAATAAAATCAGCAATGGTAGTCAGGTTTTCTTGCTTGGCAATAAGGATCATTTTATAAACTAAACCCCAACCAAAGGTGAATAGCAGTATTGGGCCAAGATAAATGGAGAGAAAGTCCCAGCCTTGAGTTGCACGGGAAACTGACCCGTAAAAAGTCCATGAAGTGCAATAAACAGCTAAAGATAAACTATAGATTACAGGTTGGCTAAGCAGTTTTGAGCCTTGTTGAGGGCGATTATCGCCATAGTAAGCAATGCCAAATAGCAAACCTACATAAGCAAGTGAAATAAACAGAATGACCCAAATATCGAGCATGTGATGCCTGCAATGTTAAGACAGAAGAAATAAACCTTGGCTATTTATAACACGTCAGCTGGTTTTATGCCTTAAAACTAAACTTTGGTAAAGTTTATTAAAATCAATTACCTATGTTTTTTCTCACAATTGTTTATACTAAGGTCTAATGTTTGTTTTTATGGTTTAGCAGTGCACCTGAACTTAGGTCTTTAGCCGACAATGTCGTTGCCCTAGATCCTGCAAGTGGTTATGATTGAATCATAAAAAATAATAAAAAAAGGCAGATGATGAAAAAAGATATTAATAAAGCACAACAATATTGGCGGCGTAACTTACAAATCATTTTTTCCTACCTTGTGATTTGGTTTGTGGTTTCTTTTGGCTTTGGCATTGTTTTTGTGGATGAACTAAATCAATTCAATATATTTGGATTTAAATTGGGTTATTGGTTTGCTAATCAGGGCAGCATTCTGGTTTTTTGTGCACTGACTATCGCTTATGCAATCCGTATGGGGCGCCTTGATAGTGAGTTTGATGTGCATGAATAATTGTCTGCAAAACTATTAATCCATTTTTCGTTTATTAACAATAGGAATTCATCATGAGCCTAGAACAGCTCACTTACATGTTTGTGGTAGGGTCTTTTGGTATCTACATCGCTATCGCGTTTTGGAGCAGGGCATCAAGTACGCAAGAGTTTTATGTGGCAGGAGGCGGTGTAACCCCTCTGGCTAATGGCATGGCCACTGCAGCTGATTGGATGTCCGCTGCTTCATTTATTTCGTTGGCAGGCATTGTTTCTTTTGCTGGCTATGATGCCAGTGGATTTATTATGGGCTGGACTGGTGGTTACGTGCTGTTGGCGTTGCTGCTGGCGCCTTACTTACGTAAATTTGGTAAATTTACAGTGCCTGACTTCGTCGGTGATCGTTATTACTCAAGCGTTGCCAGAGTAGTGGCTGTCATTTGCGTGTTGTTTATTTCATTCACCTACATCGCAGGACAAATGCGTGGCACTGGCATTGTATTTTCTCGTTTTCTTCAAGTAGAAATAGACACTGGCGTTATGATCGGCATGGCTGTGGTGTTTGTTTATGCTGTTTTGGGAGGTATGAAGGGCATCACATACACGCAGGTGGCCCAGTACTGTGTGATGATTTTTGCTTTTACAGTCCCCGCATTATTTTTGACCTTTTCCATGACCGGACATTTATTGCCACAAACAGGTTTAGGGGCCACCTTAAGTAATGGGCAACCTGTACTAGACCATTTGGATGCTTTAGTGACAGAGCTTGGTTTTGCAAGTTTTACTGAAGGCAGTAAAAGTAACATGGATATGTTTTTTATCACCGCTTCTTTAATGTTCGGCACTGCTGGATTGCCCCATGTAATTGTGCGTTTTTTCACTGTACCCAGAGTGCGTGATGCACGTATATCAGCTGCATGGGCTTTGGTATTCATTTCATTGCTCTATTCCACAATTCCTGCGGTGGCGGCGTTTGGGCGTATCAATCTCATAGAAACGGTAAACGGCGCAGATAATACAGGCACAGCATACGAAGAAATGCCCCAATGGTTTAAGAAGTGGGAAAATGCCGGCTTGATCGCTTGGTATGATCACAATGCCGATGGCCGCACTCAGTATGCCGCAGGAGATGCCTTTACAGGTCGCCAGCACAAACCTATTTATTGGGGCACTGCAGAAGATAAGGTGGCCAGAAATTTTTACTATAACCAACGTCATGTCATTAACCCAAGTAGTGGCGAGTTTGACCCGAAAGTTCAGCCCTTTGCGAATGAAATTTACGTTGATCCAGACATTATGGTGCTGGCTAATCCAGAAATTGCTGAATTGCCTGATTGGGTCATTGCTTTGATTGCAGCAGGTGCCATGGCAGCGGCATTATCCACTGCAGCAGGGTTGCTATTAGTGATTGCGACTGCCGTATCTCACGATTTAATTAAAAAAACCATTCGACCTAAAATAACGGATAAACAAGAGCTGCTTGCGGCCCGTTTGGCGGCTATGGTGGCGATTCTCGTTGCCGGTTATTTGGGTATGAACCCTCCAGACTATGTGGCTGCTGTGGTGGCTTTGGCCTTTGGCTTGGCGTGTGCGTCATTTTTCCCTGCCATTATTATGGGTATTTTTTACCAGCGGATGAATAAATATGGTGCCATAAGTGGCATGCTGGTGGGTTTGATTTCTACCATATGTTATATCGCCTACTTTAAATTCATGGGTGGCAAGCCTAGTGATTGGTTGCTGGGGATTTCTCCTGAAGGCTTTGGTGCTTTAGGCATGATGCTCAACTTTATCGTGGCATACCTGGTGTCAAATTTAACGCCTGAACCGCCCAAACATATACAAAATATCGTGCAAAACATTCGTGTTCCTAGAAATACGGGCTCTGCATACTATTGATAGAAAGTTATTTAAACACTGATAAGCGATGAGATATGCAAATTAGTAGTGGGTTCAACACCGATGTTTTGCCGTTTAATTTATTAAACGAAGATGAGCGCAGTTTGCTACAAGACAACTTTGATATTGTTTACTATCAGGCCAGTGAAGTCATTATCAAAACAGGTGATGCCCCAGAGGGGTTGTATATCATTCTTAAAGGGTGTGTGAGTGAACTGGATGTCCAAAGTTCAGATGTAAATCATGGACATACTTTTGTTCATTACACTAATGATGATTATTTTGGCGCTTGGTCGGCGCTTCGTGGCACTGCAATTCATGACTTTGTAGCTGATGAAGAAACGATTTGTTATTTGCTTCCCACGAAAATTTTGTTGGATTTAATCTATCGCAATCCAAGTTTTGGTGATTTTTTTAACAAAGACTTATCATTACAAAAGCAGCTACTAGCCCAAAGAGGCGATTCACTAAATATGACCGAGTTCATGCTCGCTCGTATAGACAGCTCATGTATGCGAGAAGCTGCATTGTTGCCTAACGGTACTGATCTAGAAGGCGCCACCGCTTACATGAGTGATCAGCAGGTTGATTGTGTGTTGGTGCAACGTGGAAGTCGTTACGGCATTGTGACTCGTACAGACTTGTTAAATGCAATTGTCCTAGACAAGCTGCCTGTGACTACGGATGCGCAAGCGATTGCAAACTATAGGCTGATCACGGTGGAGTCTGGTGATTACCTATTTAACGCCCTGGTGTTGATGACGGCCAACCAAATTGATCGTGTGGTCGTGATGAAAGATTCTAAACTACATGGAATCATTGACCTAGCAGATACCTTAAGCTATTTTTCAAGCCACTCTCATGTGGTTGGATTGCGTATTGAGCGGGCCACAAATATTGAACAGCTCAAGGCAGCAGCGGGGGATATGGGTGATCTAATCCGTTCCTTATATTCTCAAGGAGTTAAAATCCGTTTTGCTATGGATCTGTTAGCTGCTCTTAATAATAGATTGATGTCAAAGCTATTTAATATTGTGGTTCCAGAAAGCCTATTACCTCATGTGTGTTTGGTGGTTATGGGCAGTGAAGGCCGCGGTGAACAGGTCATCAGAATTGACCAAGACAACGGTCTTATTATGCGAGATGGTCTAGATTGGCCAGAATGTCATCAAACCTTAGAAGTATACAGCCAAGCACTTGTTGATCTAGGCTATCCTGAGTGCCCAGGTAGGGTGATGGTTAGTAATCCGTTTTGGGTGCAGCCGATCAGCGAGTGGACTCAGCGCATGCGCGACTGGGTGGCAAAAGCAGATAGCGACAGTTTGTTAAATCTAGCAATCTCTATAGACGCACACCCTGTTGCAGGTAATAAGGCCTTATTTAAGACCAGTCGTAATTGGTTGTTGAAAGAGCTCAAACAACAAGAGCGATTTTTATCTTTATTTGCAGAGGTTACTTTAGTATTTGAAACGCCTCTGAATTTTTTGGGAGGGATCAGAGACCGAGCATCTGGCATCGATGTCAAAAAAGGGGGGATCTTCCCCATTGTACACGGTGTACGAGTGCTTTCTATGCAATACCAAGTGGCCGAAACCAATACATATAAACGTATTGAAACCTTAATTAAGTTGGGTGTTTTACCACAACGTTTGGGTAGCGAACTCAAGGACTCTTTTTCGCTGTTGCAGTGGTTTCGCTTGGCTCATCACCTCAAGCAGCAAGAAAGTGGCTGCAGTGCAAAGGAAATCAATAACGATATCAATGTAAGTGCTTTGGATCGCTTAGATAAGGATTTATTGCGTCAGTCTTTTCAGGTGGTCAAAGACTTTAAAAAACACCTCTCATTAAGGTACCGTCTAGGTACAGGACTATAATGCTAAAGCGAAGATTACGCCGTATTAAAGATGTGTGGAAGGTGCGCCAGCTTAAGAGCTCATGGATGTATCTTTTTAATCGCTATCAAGGTGAAGAGCTAGTCTCTTTGGATATAGAGACCACAAGCTTAGATGTTGCAAAAGCGCAAATATTGTCCATAGCCGCAGTGGTAATTAGAGGTAACCGTGTCATGAGTAGCAACAAGCTATCGGTGACCTTAGCTTCGCCTAACGAGTTGCCAAAGGCTTCGGTTAAAATCCATAAACTGCGACGTATGGACCTAAATGAAGGCTTACCTCTAGAGGAAGCATTGAAAAAAATGCTTAAATTTGTAGGTAACCGTCCGATTGTTGGATACAACATCGCCTATGATTTAGCCGTATTAGATAGGCACCTAAGACCATTGTATGAATTCGGGTTGCCAAACTCTTGTGTTGATGTGATGGATTTGTATCGCAATAAAGCACGCTTATCAGGGGGTGCGGAATATCAAATTAACCTGTCCTTTGAAGCTATTGCCAAAACCTTGGATGTGCCTATATTAGGTCGCCATACCGCTTTGGGCGATGCTATTACGACGGCGATTATGTATGTGCGTTTAAAATCTTCCGCTAGCCTTTCGTAAAACCTCGAATACACGACCTATGTAGTAGGTAAAAATTTGTAATTGCGCGCTTAACTACCTTCGCATCCTTGTGTGAAACCGTTACAATGAAAAGCCCTACTATGAAAGAGTTAACTCTTAGTGCCTTTTCCAAGCCCAGCCATGAAACCTTTATTATGCATCAGCGATTTGGCCTGTGAGAGAGACTCGCGAACGCTGTATCAAGGCCTTAATATTAATGTGGAAGCGGGTGATTTGTGGCACATAAAAGGTCGAAATGGTGCCGGAAAAACCACCTTCTTGCGCCAATTAGCCGGCCTTCATGCGGTTGATGAGGGAGAGGTTCAATTACTGAATAACGATACTAGAATGATTTACATCGGCCACAAGTTAGGGCTTAAAGAACAGCTTACAGCCGATGAAAACTTAACTTGGCTGGCTGGACTAGATGGATTGTCTACTCAAAAGCAACGTTTCATGGCGTTAGAGCAAGTGGGTCTTAGAGGTTACGAAGAAAGTGTGGTTGCTCAGCTTTCTGCAGGTCAAAAGCGCAGAGTTGCTTTGGCTCGATTGCACTTATGTAAAGCGGATATATGGCTACTTGATGAGCCATTTACTTCTATTGACCAGCAAGGCATTGCTGATGAACAAGAGTGGTTGAACAAACATACCCTGGCAGGGGGAGCCGTGCTGATGACCAGTCACCAAGACATCACCCTGGCGCAAGTGCAGGTGTTAGACATGGGAGACTATGCGCGTCAAACCTGCCAATATCTTGCCAATGAAAATGGCAATATCACGTGATGGGGTTTATGTTGGCGATCATCCGCCGTGACTTATTGCTGGTTGCAAGGCAACCTGCAGAAATGATTAACCCATTGGTGTTTTTCGTCCTGGTGGTGGCGTTGTTTCCCTTAGGTGTTAGCCCTGAAGCGTCGTTGTTATCCCAAACAGCTGCTGGCGTCATTTGGGTGGCAGCCATGTTGGCAACCCTGTTATCGTTAGAGCTATTATTCAAACTAGACCATGATGATGGTAGTTTGGAACAACTGTTGTTGGCCCCATACCCTAGTTGGTGCTTAGTGCTGGCAAAAGTTTTTGTGCATTGGTTGGTGAGTGGTTTGCCATTAATATTAATATCGCCGTTGATCGCCATGATGTTGTTTTTACCCAGTGACGCAGTGCCTACACTGATGCTAAGCCTTCTTCTTGGCACTCCCACCCTTAGCTTATTGGGTGCGATTGGTGCAGCATTGGTTACCGGGGTTAGAGGCGGTGGTATGCTTTTGACTTTGTTAATATTGCCCTTGTATGTGCCAGTGATTATTTTTGGTGCCTCAAGCGTAGCCGCAGCCGCGCTAGGTATGCCTGTAGATGGCTATATGGCCTTGTTAGGGGCGATGTTTGTATTTGCGTTAATGATTACACCTTGGGCTGCTGGTGCGGCGCTTAAGTTATAAAAGATATGTTTAAAAGAGATAATTTCTATGGCCCAATTTAATTGGCGTATGCCTCGTTGGTTTCATCAAATGGGTTCGCCTAAGTGGTTTTACAACTTTGGTGGCTTGCTACAGCCATGGTTTACCTTGGCTGCGTTTCTATTATTAACCTGTGGCATGGTTTGGGGTTTGGCTTTTGCGCCTGCAGATTATCAACAAGGCAACAGTTTTCGGATTATGTATGTTCATGTGCCTGCTGCTATCCTTTCGCAGTCTGTTTTTTTAAGTATGGCAATTGCCGGGGCTATTGGTCTCATATGGAAAATGAAAATCGCGTTTATGGTGGCACGAAGTTGTATCGCTATTGGTGCAACATTCACTCTGATTGCCTTGGTCACAGGTGCCATTTGGGGTAAGCCAACTTGGGGAGCCTACTGGGTTTGGGATGCAAGACTTACCTCAACTTTAGTATTGCTGTTTCTTTACGCAGGAGTCATGGCGTTAAATCAAGCCATCAGCGAACGCCAAATTGCCGGCAAAGCCACAGCTATATTAGCTATTGTAGGGACTATTAATATTCCCATCATTAAATACTCTGTAGAATGGTGGAATACACTCCACCAAAGCTCTAGCTTTAGTCTCACGGACAAGCCAACGATGCCTTCAGAGATGTACCTGCCCTTACTTTTGACGGTGTTAGGCAGTTATTTTTTGTTTGGTTTGGTGGTGTTAACACGCACTAGAGCGCAAATATTGCAAACCCAAAATGGTGCAAGTTGGCTGATGCAGCATAAAGATATTTCCGGAGCAAAGTAATGTATTTTGAATCTGTAGATGCGTTATGGCATATGGCAGGGCATGGACCTTATGTTTGGTCTTGTTATGGCCTTTTCATTGTGCTGTTGGCCGCCAATGTGTGGCACGCTAGAAGTGAAAGAAAACAGGCCCTAAAGCAGGCTCAAGCTTTTATACGACGTAACAGTAACTATCAGGCAAACACCTATGTTGATGCACCCTAAAAGACGTAAAAAACTACTACTCATCTTAGGCCTGCTCGCAGGTACTAGCATCATTGTCGGTTTGGTTTTGTACTCTTTGTCACAAAATATCAATCTTTTTTTCTCTCCTACTGACATGGCTCAAGGCAAGGCGCCCACAGGTCAAAGAATAAGGGCTGGAGGCATGGTTCGAGACGGTAGTTTAGAGCGTGCGACAGACAGCTTAAAAGTACGCTTTGTGATCACTGATTTTGTGGAAGATGTAAAGGTAGATTATACGGGTATATTGCCGGACCTATTTCGTGAAGGCCAAGGCATTGTGGCCCAAGGAAAAATGAATGATGAGGGGGTGTTTGTAGCAGATGAAGTACTGGCCAAGCATGATGAAAATTACATGCCACCAGAAGTGCTTCAAGCATTAAACGAAGCCCAAGCTGCAAGTTCAAATACCACAAAAACTGAGGCACAATCTGCCAAGGATTACCCTTCACAAGAGGCTTCAAAATGATCCCAGAAATAGGACATGTAGCGTTAATATCATCGCTATTTCTAGCCTTAAGTTTGGGCTTATTACCAATGTTAGGCTCATATACAGGCCAAACACGTTTGATGCTTAGTGCTAAGCCTTTGGCAGTGGGATTGGGTGTAATGCTTCTTATTTCTTTTGCCATGCTGATGTTGGCATTCGCTCAAGACGACTTTAGTGTGAGTTATGTCGCGCAAAACTCCAATACAGCGCTACCTATGCGATATAAGATGAGCGCAGTGTGGGGTGGTCATGAAGGCTCATTATTACTTTGGGTGTTGATCTTGGGTATGTGGACGATGGCGGTAAGCCTGTTAAGCAAAAGCTTGCCGCTAACGATGCAGGCAAGAGTGTTGTCAGTCATGGGCATGATCGGCGTTGGTTTTATTTCCTTTACTTTATTTACCAGTAATCCGTTTGCGCGTTTGTTGCCAGAAGCTGCGCTGCAAGGGGCGGACCTTAATCCTTTGTTGCAAGATTTTGGTCTTATTGTTCATCCTCCTATGTTGTATATGGGTTATGTTGGGTTTTCTGTTGCTTTTGCTTTCGCCATCGCCGCTTTGCTGGATGGCCGTTATGATGCGGCTTGGGTAAGATGGTCACGCCCATGGACAAGTGTTGCCTGGGCTTTTCTAACGGCGGGTATTGCTTTGGGTAGTTGGTGGGCTTACTACGAGCTTGGCTGGGGCGGCTGGTGGTTTTGGGATCCTGTTGAAAACGCTTCCTTTATGCCTTGGTTAGTAGGTACCGCGTTATTACATTCCTTAGCTGTGTCAGAAAAAAGAGGTTTGTTCAAAAACTGGACAATATTGTTGGCCATTTTGGCGTTTAGCTTAAGTTTGTTAGGTACCTTTTTAGTGCGCTCAGGGGTATTAACCTCAGTGCATGCTTTTGCTTCAGATCCAGAGCGTGGCTATTATGTATTAGTATTGTTGGCCATCACTGTAGGCGGGTCTTTGTTGTTGTTTGCCTTACGTGCAACAACCGTAGAAAGTCGTGTTGGTTATCGTTTTTGGTCTCGAGAAACGTTCTTGTTATCTAATAATGTGTTACTAATTGTTGCAGCTTTAACCGTATTACTAGGCACTTTGTATCCTTTGTTTTTAGATGCAGTAGGTGGTGGAAAAATATCTGTAGGCCCACCCTATTTTAATGCAGCCTTTGTGCCTTTGATGGTGTTGTTGATTATTTCTATGGGCTTAGGGTTAGGCTCAAAATGGAAACGAATTAGTCCACGTGAATTATGGCAAGTATTGCGTTCTCCAGCGCTTATCGCGGTTGTTTTAGGGGTGTTGTTTCCGTTTGCATATAAAGGTGAATTTAATCCATCAACGGCACTGGCAGCGGCACTTTTGGTGTGGCTCGTCTTGGCGTCTTGGGTGGATTTGAAAAGACGTTTACGCCACCAGTCGTTTTTTGTAGGTTTACGACAATTAAACCCTGGATACTACGGTATGTTGTTGGCGCACGTGGGCATTGGTATTACGGCACTGGGTATTGCTGTGGTAAGCCACTATTCCACCCAAAAAGACTTGCGTATGGAAGTTGGAGACAAGGCGACTCTTGGCCATTATGAATTTGTTTTCATGGGTGTTGAAAATGTAACGGGACCCAACTTTACTGCGATTGAGGGCAAAGTTAAACTGGCCAAAAATGGTGAGTTTTCAGCTTATTTATTACCCCAAAAACGCACTTACACTGCTCGTGGCCAAACCATGACTGAAGCGGCCATTGATCCCGCTTTAAATCGGGATGTTTACGTTGCTATGGGTGAACCACTGGAAAATGGCGCTTGGGCCATGCGTTTACATGTTAAACCCATGATACGTTTGATCTGGCTAGGCGCTCTAATGATGGCTTTAGGCGGTGTATTAGCAGTCTGGGATAAGCGTTACAGGCGTAAAAAATCTTTTGTAAAGGAAGCGTTATCATGAGCACAGCCACAAAACGATTATTGATGGTTTTACCAATGCTAATGGCTTTTGGGCTCGGTTTGTTTTTATACCAAGGTATTGGCCAAGACCCCAATAACATGGAGTCAAGTTTGATTGGTAAACCGCTGCCTGAATTTAGTGGTGAAACCTTGATGTCAGACACGACCATCGTGACACAAAAGGATATGTTAGGGCAGCCAGCATTAGTTAATGTGTGGGCTACTTGGTGCCCTACATGTCGAGCTGAACACGAGTTCCTATTATCTATTGCTGCCCAAGAAAACGTCCGTATTTTTGGTGTCAACTATCACGATCAAAGGGCCGCTGCACAGCAGTGGTTAATCGACTTAGGTAACCCCTATGTTTTTTCAGTGTTTGACCCGCAAGGTGATCTGGGCATTGATTTAGGTGTTGTTGGTGCCCCAGAGACTTATTTGATTGATGCCAACGGTATGGTGATAGATAAGGTTACTGGCGAATTGAACGAACGCACTTGGACACAATTACGCACTCAATACCTAAGCTTGTTAAAGGATGGAAGCTGATGCGTCGTTTTTTAGTCTCTGTGTGCTTTTGCATAACCACTGCCATGTGTGCACTAGCACAAGCCGACATTACTTCTTATGAATTTGCAGAGCCTGAAATGGCACAGCGGTTTGTAGGCTTAACGACGGTGTTGCGTTGCCCAAAATGTCAAAACCAAAACTTATCAGACTCGGACTCTATTATTGCTAAAGATCTTCGTACTCAGATACAAACCTTGATCAACTCCGGCAACACAGACCAGCAAATTACCGACTTTATGGTGCAGCGTTATGGCGATTTTATACTGTATGATCCGCCCTTTAATAAATCCACCCTGGTGCTGTGGCTCACCCCTGTGGGTATGATCTTTATTGGTTTATTTGCTTTGTGGTTTTTCAGCCGAAAAAGCCAATCACAAAGTGCAATGTTAACTACTGATGAGCAACAAAAGCTACATCAGCTTCTGGCCAATAATCAGCTTCGGGACAGGGATTAAATAATGACTGAACTATGGGCAGCGATTGCTCTTTTATTATGTTTAACAAGTGGCTTCATTTTATGGGCTTGGTTGCGTCCACTGCCCCCTTCAGTAGTGCGAAACAATCGTCATGATCTTGTAGTGGAGCTTTATCAGCTTAAGCAAAAAGAGCTTGATCAAGAGCTAGAGTCTGCGCAGATTAACCGAAGTGATTATGACCTGCGTTTGGCCGAAATGCAGCACACATTATTGCTAGAAACTGCAGACCGACAAGTACCTCTTACCCCGTCAAATTCTTCCAATCGTGCAGGCGGTTTGTCTTTATTATTTGTTGCACTGTTAGTGCCCGCTGCAGGCTTGCTGACTTACCTTGAGCTAGGCGCTTATGATAGCTTAGAGCAAAACATCAATTTACAGACTACTCGCTCTATTACCGAGTCGGCTTCAACATTAGAGGTTTTGATTACCAACCTTGGACAAGAGCTAGCGCAAAAGCCAAATAATCCAGAAGGATGGTACTTGTTAGCCAATAGCTACATGCAAGGTGAACAAACGCTTCTGGGTATTAATGCGTTTGAACAAGCGCTAGCATATGTCCAAGATGGCAGCCGCCAACAAGCCGCCCTTTTAGGACAATATGCCCAAGCGTTATTTTTTCATGAGGGTGATTTTACTCAAAGCGTAAATCAAGCGATTGCTGCTGCTCTAGAGAAAAACCCCAATGATGTTTCGGCTTTAAGTTTACTGGGTATACAAGCGTTTGAAAGTGAAAACTATGACGCAGCGATTCAGTTTTGGCAACGCGCTTTGCCAAGCGCTGGCGAAGGCCAAGGTAAAGCATCGCTTCAAGCTGGAATCGATAGTGCGCAACAGCTCCAAAACGGTGGTAATGACCTAGACATCGGTATCAATGTGCCCATTAACGTGTCTTTGGCCAATGGACTGTCTGTACCCTCTGCATCAGCTGCACTTTTTGTTTACGCCAAGCAAGCCGATCAGCCCATGCCCTTATTTGCCATTAAACTTAACCCCAATAATCTCCCTATAGAGGTGCTTTTAACAGATGCTATGGCGTTGCAACAGGGCACTAAATTGGCAGATTATGAAACATTACAGATAAGTGCTCACGTAGCTATGGCAGGGGTGCCTGGCCAAAAAGCAGGGGACTTAATGAGCCCGACTCTTGTCATCAATGTTGCTGAAGCTAGCTCTGGGAAAGTAAATTTGACCATTGACCAAATCCTGAAGTAACCTACATCAAGCAATAATTATAATAGAGTTTATGGATGCGCCTAAAGAGCATCAAGTTAGCTGGTTTTAAATCATTCGTTGATCCAACTAAAGTCAACTTACCAGGCAATTTATGTGCTGTAGTTGGCCCCAACGGCTGTGGAAAATCTAATATCATTGATGCAGTGCGCTGGGTGATGGGTGAAAGTTCTGCTAAAAACCTGCGTGGCGAAAACGCCACAGATGTTATTTTTAACGGATCCACCAGCCGTAACCCCGTGGGCCAATCAACTGTTGAACTCATATTTGACAATCAAGACAGAACTTTAGCAGGTGAATTTGCTAGCTATAATGAAGTCTCTATTCGTCGCAAGGTCACTCGTGAAGGTCAATCCACCTACTTTTTGAATGGTCAAAAGTGTCGCCGAAGGGATGTCACAGACTTATTCTTGGGCACGGGCTTAGGGCCGCGTAGTTATTCCATTATTGAACAAGGCACCATCTCGCGCTTAATTGAATCGCGCCCTGAAGAGCTGCGTGTATATATAGAAGAAGCTGCAGGTATTTCTCGCTATAAAGAAAGAAGACGAGATACGTCTAACCGAATTAGTCGCACCCGTGAAAACTTAGCCCGCCTGCAGGATATTACTGATGAGTTAAGTAGGCAATTAGATACCCTCAAACAGCAAGCTGAGTCAGCAGAAAAATATACCCAACTTAAACAGAGTGAGCGCCAGTTTAAATCTCAGCTTGCAACTGTCCAGTGGCGTGAATTAAGCCAAAAGCTTGGCGCTCAAAGTGCCATAATTAAAGCCCTGGAAGATCAAATTATTTTACAGCGCAGCGAACAAGATGTGCGTTTTTCACAAATAGATGTGCAAAAGGATGACTTGGCTGTGCTGAACGAAAGTTTCACGCAGCAGCAGGGTGAATTCTATAGTCTGGGTGCCAAAATTGCGCGTATAGAGCAATCTATAGAGCACAATAAAATGCAACAAAAGCGTTGGCTTGAAGATATGTCAGAAGCCACTGCTCAACTTGGACGTATAGACGAAGCTTACGCTACGGACAACAAAGAATTAGAGTACCTAACGCAGCAGCACCAACAATTGGTTTTAGATGTTGAGCTGGCCTTAGAGCAGAGACTAGAAGCCGAGCAAAATTTACACGATAGTCATGAAAACCAGCAGCATGGGCAGGTTTTATGGCAGCAAAAAAGTGAAGAAAATGGGCGCTTTAGGGGCGCTATAGAAGTGGCCAATACGGGGCTCAAGCTTAAGCAACAGCAACATGAGCAAGCCCGCCAAGACCATGAAAAATGTTTGATGCAACTGCAAGGCCTGCATCAGCCAAGCGGTGAAAATGGTGCGCTTTTAGGTGAAAAAATTGATTACCAAAACCAACAACAGCAAAACTTGAATGAGCAAATATTAACCCAAGAAAGTGCATTACAACGATCAAGACAGCAAGAACGTGAGCACCAAAAGGACTTAGATGTTCAAGTGCAAGAGTTAGGTGTTTTATCTGGCCAAATTTCATCTTTGCAGCTGCTGCTCTTAGAAGCAGAACAAGAGGCGGTATTATTGCCAGCAAAATGGCACACACATGAGTGTGCCAGGCTCATCGACACAATGACGGTGGAGTCTGGGTGGGAGGCTGCTGTAGAGCATGTGTTACAAGGTTGGTTAGGGAGTTATTTAATACCGGTATCAGCCGATTCAAAGCTGAGTGAATTGTTTGATGTGAGAGGTCTGGCATTGCTCGTGCCTGCAGGCTCTCAAGTGTTTGCAAAGGTAAACAAAGGCATCCCTGTCATACTTGATAAGCTTGGAAAGCTAGATGCGCCTGTTGAGCTAAGGGGATTGTTAGAGCACATATATTTAGCGCCGAATGAGCTTGAAGCTAAAAAAATATTAGCGCACTTACCCACTTATTCCAGTGTCATTTTACCCAGTGGCTTATGGATGGGCCATGGATGGATTCGCACGCCTCCAAGAGAAGATAGCTCAACTGGGGTGTTAGGGCGTAAGCAGCAAGTTGATATTTTGTCGGCAAGGCAACGATCATCCCTTGAATTGCAAAAAAAGACACAAAAAAAACTAGCTTTTGTGCGTGAAGAAGCGATCAAATTTGAGCAGTCTTTAAGTCAAATGCGCCATAAATGGCAGCTTGGCCAAACTGACCTGCTGCAGCAACAGCAAAAATTGGCACTATTGCAGCAGCAAAGCCAGCAATTCTTGGAGCAGCAAGAAGGCCTGCAGCAGCGCGTAAAAGAGCAAAACAAAAGGCGTGATCAATTAGTTCAAGAGATGGCATTATTGCACGAAGAGCTCAGTGAACACCAAATGATGCTTGAAAATGTACAATTAGACATGCCTGTATTGGACCTTGAAAAAGAAGCACTAGAAGTAAAATTAGGCCAAGCTCGATTAGAGCTTAGTCATAAGCAACAACAGGTTGTTGAATTTCAAACTAAAATGAGCAGTGTATCTGCTCAGCGGCATAGTTTGGGTAGGTCAGTTGAACGAATGCAAGAGCAGCGGGCACAGTGGAGTGAGAAACAAGCGCAGTTGGCAGCCAGCGGTGCAACCAGTGAAGATACTAATGAGAGTATCGATGAACTCCTTGCAGATCAACTTGAAGAAGCTCTAGCCTTAAGGTTGGATGTTGAGGCTGGGATGGAGGCTAAGCGCCACACCATGAATCAATTGGAGCAGCTAACCAGGCAGCTGGAGCAACAGCAGCTCAAACAAGAACATGAGATTCAAACCACTGATTCACGTTTGCAAGAACAGCGTTTGATAGAGCGTGAGCTAGAAGTGAATGCAGATCACATTAAACAAACCATGTTGGCGGAAAATGTTCGGGTCGAAAAGTTTGCACAAACTCTGCCTGAACATATTAACACACAAGAATTAAGTCATTTATTAGAACAATGTCAAAATCGTATCAAGCGTTTAGGGGCAATTAACTTAGTCGCAATAGAAGAGTATAAAACACAGCAAGAGCGAAAAGTATTTCTTGATCAACAACACGATGAACTCATTGAAGCGTTAGAGAGTTTAGAGCATGCTATTGCAAAAATTGATAAAGAAACTAAGGCTAGATTTAAGAAAACATTTGATACAGTCAATGAGCATTTAAACCACTTATTCCCAAAAGTATTTGGTGGTGGTCGCGCATCCTTAGAGCTAACAGATGACGACATGTTGGCCACAGGTGTCACAATAATGGCTCAGCCTCCAGGCAAAAGAAATAGTAGTATTCATCTTTTGTCAGGTGGAGAAAAAGCCTTAACGGCCATTGCCTTGGTATTTTCCATCTTCCAGCTTAATCCTTCGCCTTTTTGTATGCTGGATGAAGTAGATGCGCCGCTTGATGATGCCAACGTAGAGCGTTATGCAAAACTGGTAAAAGAGATGTCATCCCAGGTGCAGTTCATTTACATTAGTCATAATAAAATTGCAATGGAAATGGCAACGCAGTTATTAGGTGTCACTATGCAAGAAGCTGGCGTATCTAGGCTTGTTACTGTTGATATTGCCCAAGCTATTAATATGACAGAGCAGCGCCTGGCCATTTAATAATCAATGGTTGGTTATTTTCATATTTATTGTATTTTATTGAAACATCGTCTAATAAGCTCATAAAAACAACGCCTAAAGGTTTTATATATATTATATTAGAGGTATAGTATCCAACTAATATCTAGTTTTTTGCCACACAAATTCTAAAAGATCGATCATCTTATGACGTTAACAACATGGTTATTAGTGTTTGGAAGTTTAACGGCCACTGCAATAGTGTTAGATGGTGTGCGACGTATGTTTGCCAACCATGCCGCTTTAAGCATAGATATAGACGAAACCTTATGTGGCTTACCTGAAGAAGACTTTTCTAGCGAACTGCCTAATGGCGGCGCTCGCACTATTTCTTTGCAAGAAACTTTAGAGTCTCAAACCCGAGTTGATGAACAGTTAGAGACTGAAACCTTAATAGATGAGCTAGCCTTAGACGTGCAGCCTGACCTAGTGGAGTCAATAGAAGAGCAGGTGGTGTTACTAGATGAAACACCGGAAGTTTCAAGTGACACACTAGATCCTTCAAAGGTCATAGAAAATCCCCATACTGATGCGTCTGTTTGTTTGGTAGAGCAGGATAATATCTCTATAGAAGACAACGACTTAGATGAACCAATGTTTGCGCTTGATGCTTCACCAGTGAATCTAGATGAAGAGGTTGCTTTTGTTGCTGAAGTTGATGATTCAGGTTTAGACACAAGCCTTGCCTCAGGGCATATTACCCCCGCAATGGATTTTGATCCTACTCGACCTGTCCATGAATGGGTAGAAACGAACATTATGGTGCAAAGTGATTTATTTGCGTCGCAAGACCTCGCTTCTTTGGCGGCCGTGAAAGATCAAGCGCCACACAGCCTAGTTGAAACCAGTGACGACATCCTGTTTAGTGATACAGGTATCGAAGACTTGGCTTTGAATGACGAAAATGTAGCGGCACCGCATCAAGATGAAAGTCTCTCTACAAGGATTGCCAAAGTCACCTCTTTGAGCTTTGGTAAAAACCTACTTAATCGCAAACGTATCGCGGCAAAAGAGGCGAGCGATCTTGTATTAAAGCGTGAGCAAGCTAAGCAAACTCAAGTGGTTGAACAAGTGATCAGCGTCTTTGTTACTGCTAACCACAGTCAAGGATTTTATGGTCCTCAGTTACTTGAGTTGTTGGAAGCTTGTGGGATGGTGCATGGGGAAATGAACATATTCCATCGTTTCGAAGACGGTCTGCGACTTGGAAAAACTCAATTTAGCATGGCCAATATGATGGAACCTGGAACTTTTGACTTAGCACAAATGGACCAGCTGCACACACCAGGTGTTGTGTTTTTTTTAACGTTACCAACGGCTCAAAACAATATGCAAGCCTTTGACTATATGCTTGAAACGGCCCAATGTTTAGCCAGCAATCTTGGTGGTGACGTACTTGACGAACAACGCAGTGTAATGCGCCCGCAAACTATTGAGCATTGTCGCCAACAAATTCGTGAATTTGAACGACGTCACATGACTCGCCGTGCACAGCTTTAACTTAATTTTACTCTGAAGCCTTCAATGCAAAATCCTACTATGGCTAGTATTAACGCCATTAAAGATCAGTTACGCCAACATAATTACAACTATTACATACTGGATGACCCCAGTATTCCTGATGCAGAATACGATCGTCTCATGCAGCAATTGCTAGCTATTGAGGCTGATTTCCCCCAGTGGATCACTGCAGACTCCCCATCTCAGCGAGTGGGAGCGACCCCCTTAGAAAGTTTTGAACAAGTGACTCACGCAGTGCCTATGCTTTCTTTGGATAATGCCTTTAACGCAGAAGACTTGCTGTCCTTTGATCGTCGTGTGAGAGAACGTTTAAGTAAGTTATCTATCCATGTTATTGAAGACTCGGTCACGTATACCTGCGAACCTAAGCTTGATGGCATTGCTGTTAGCCTAACTTACCAAAAGGGTATGTTAGTGACCGCAGCGACTCGGGGTGACGGCAGTCGTGGTGAAAATATCACCCAAAATATGCGTACTTTAGATTCTGTACCTTTGAGCTTATTAGGCAAAGGTTGGCCTGATCTACTAGAAGTTCGTGGTGAAGTGTATATGCCTACTGCAGGGTTTGAAGCGCTGAATAAAAAATTAGCTGCAAATGGACTCAAGACTTATGTCAATCCGCGCAACACGGCTGCTGGGAGCTTGCGACAACTGGACAGTAGTATTACTGCAACAAGGCCACTAGAGCTTTGTGCTTATGGGGTAGGCTTAATCAGTGATGATGATGCTTTACCGGGGCAGCATTTTGATATTCTTCACCAGCTTCAATCATGGGGCTTTAAAATCAATGCGCAAATGCGACGCGTGCAGGGCATTGAAGCTTGTTTAGATTACTACCAATCTTTGGCTTCTAAGCGCGCTAGTTTGGCCTACGACATTGACGGTATTGTATTCAAAGTAGACGAGCTAAAATTGCAACAAGGTTTAGGTTTTGTTGCCCGTGCGCCTCGCTGGGCCATCGCCCATAAATTTCCTGCTCAAGAAGAGATGACGCGCCTACTCAAGGTTGATTTCCAGGTGGGGCGCACTGGTGCAGTTACACCGGTGGCAAGGCTTCTCCCCGTGTTTGTAGGTGGCGTGACTGTAAGTAATGCGACGCTGCATAATATGGACGAAATACAGCGTTTAGGCCTGTGTTTAGGTGACACGGTGATTATCAGGCGTGCAGGTGATGTCATACCTAAGGTAGTAAAAGTCGTCCGAGAACGTCGAGATGAAACAGCCTGTCCCATATTAGCGCCAACAAGTTGCCCTGTGTGTGACGGGCCAGTGCTTAGAGATGCCGGTGAGGCGGCTTTAAAGTGTATCAATGGCCTAAGGTGTAGTGCTCAGATTGTGCAAGCCATCAAGCATTTCGTATCTCGTAAGGCCATGGACATTGATGGCCTAGGTGAAAAACAGGTTCAAGCGTTAGTTGATGCCGATAAAATTAAAAACGTGGCAGATTTATACACTTTAGACCACGATGCTCTATCAGGTATGGAGCGTATGGGCGAAAAATCTGCCAACAATTTGTTGTCCGCTTTACAAAAAAGTAAATCTACCAGTTTAGCTAAGTTTTTATTTAGCCTAGGCATTCGTGAAGTGGGCGAAACCACAGCTGGCAGTCTGGCAATGCACTTCGGACGTCTGGCTAATATTCAAGCAGCTAACATGGAAAGTTTACTCAATGTAGATGATGTTGGCCCCATTGTAGCGCAGCGCATTTTACATTTTTTTGCTGACACTGATACCCTCTTAGTGATTGAAAAATTACAAAATGCGGGTGTGTATTGGCCAGAATTCGATCCCCTTGAAGAGCAAGCCAAGCAAAAAAGTTTGCCCTTCAAAGAGCTTTGCTTTGTGGTCACAGGCACCTTGTCAAGTGTGTCCCGAGACGAATTGAAGTCACAATTACAAGCGCTTGGTGCAAAAGTGGCATCGAGCGTATCCAAAAGAACAGATTACCTAGTAGCAGGCGAAAAAGCAGGCTCTAAGCTCACTAAAGCACAGGCTCTTCAAGTGCCTGTGTTAGATGAGTCTGCAGCACTTGCAATGATTGCCAGTGGGTTAAATCAGTTAGATCAGAATTTGTTAGTGTCTGATTAGCATTTAAGCTGTAAAAATAAATAGAACACCATGACAGTGAAAAAGCGAGCGCCTGGCAGGCACTAGAAACACAGATGCATAGAGCCATCTTGCCAATGGCATCGCTTAATCACAAGTGCTTATGTTAGTTGGTTATGCATTGAATTGGGAGCAAAACCTTGCTGCTTTGCCTGCTCGGTTATATCTAGGTCATCATGCCTTCACTGAAGGTTTGTTAAACTATTTACTTACACATTGCTGCTATATGCGACAGTTATCTTTGCTGCCACCGTTATTGAAATAGCGCTCAAATACCTTAGGTGTGCGCCCTCGACCAGACCATTCGTGCTGTATTTCTTGTGCATCAGTTATGCGATACTTAGGTGCAACGGGTTTACGAGGTTTCTTTTCTTTGTTAGACGGTTCACTTGAGAAGAAATCAGCAGGCGTTAATCCAGCATCAGCAATGGCGTTAAGAATGGCCTCTTTTTCCGCTTTCTTTTTGGCAGTTATTTGAGCAAGTGCCTCTTCGTCTTGAGATTGTTTTTCAATAAATTCAGATAAGTGGTTTGCTATGAGGGTTAATTGTTTCACACTCAACCCTTTACAAGCCGCTCGAAATCTTTTTTTATTACCAATAATGGTCAAAAAGTCGTTCATCATTTCTCCTTTAAAGGTGTACTAACGCCACGATGGATTTTTTAGTTACAAAGTTAATAAACAATAGACATGTTTTTTAAAACATCAAATGTTAATTTATTATAAATAATATACCCTAATTTAATTTTAAATAAAACGAAACGAAACGAAACTGAACCAAATAAAGCGAAATATATCCACAAGTACATACCCATGAATAGATACGATTTACACACCCATACTAAATGCTCAGACGGAAGCCTTTCGGTGACACAGTTAATTGACTTAGCCATTGATAGAGGGGTGACTCACCTTGCCATTACAGATCATGATACGGTTAATGCGCACATCCAACTAGCTCAAATGAATGGTGGTTATAAGGAAGATCAAATAAATATTATTAAGGGTATAGAGATTTCTAGTCAATGGAATAATATGGGTATTCATATTGTGGGATTAAATATTGATATTGATTCAGTAGCGATTAAAAATGTCGTAGCCCACCAAACACAATTACGTTTGCAAAGAGTAAAAACGATCGCCAAAAAATTAACGCATCGAGGTTTTCCTGATATTACTGAAGGAGCGATGCGGCTTGCAGGAGATAGTCAAATTGGCCGCCCACATATTGCACAATACATGGTAGAGCAAGGTATGGTGTCCTCAGTTGCGCAAGCTTTCACTAAGTATTTAGGTACAGGAAAGGTGGGGGATGTCTCTAGTATTTGGCCAGATTTAGAACAAGTAGTAAAGTGGATCAATGAAGCAGGTGGCGTGGCGGTGCTGGCCCACCCTAGCCGTTATAAAATGACCCGTACTAAAGGCCGTAGACTGATGGCAGATTTTTGTGATGCAGGTGGCCAAGCTATTGAAGTATGTGCTGGCAATCAGGTGCCTGGAGTAGCAGAAGCAATGGCAACAATATGTAATGAGTTTAATTTTCATGCTTCTGTGGGTAGCGATTTCCATAATCCCGATTATAAATGGGTTAGGTTAGGTCAGTACCCAAAGCTACCAAAAACATGCATTCCTGTGTGGGAGTTGTTTTAATATGGACGCAAAGGTAGAAGGTCAGGCTTATGATATCCCTAGAGATCTGTATATTCCACCTCATGCTCTTCAAGTCATTTTAGAAACGACCTTTGAAGGCCCATTAGATTTATTATTATATTTAATTAGACGACATAACTTAGATATAATCAGTATTGATGTTTCTCACATCACCTACCAATACATTGCTTACATTGAATTAATGGAAGCCAATATGTTTGAGTTGGCAGGGGAGTATTTAGTGATGGCAGCAACGCTTGCAGAAATAAAAAGTCGTAGCTTGCTTCCGCGTACTGAAAATATATACGATGACGAAGAAGACCCAAGAGTAAGGTTAATAAAACAACTGCAAGAGTATGAGCGATTTAAAAAAGTGTCAGAGGAAGTGGCACAATTACCTCGAATGGAACGAGATGTTTTTCCCGTCAACATGATCATGCCTGATGTTAAAAAAACTCACCCTCAACCTGAAGTAGAGATGGAAGAGCTATTATCAGCTTACACTCAAGTGTTAAAACGCTGTGAAATGTATGAACACCACACCATTTCTAGAGAAACGCTTTCTACACGGGAACGGATGTCTAGTTTGATGGCTCAACTTCAAGAACATCAATTCATGGCGTTTGAAGATTTATTTACTTTTGCAGAGGGCCGTATGGGGGTTGTCGTCACTTTTTTAGCGATAATGGAGTTGGTGAAAGAGAAGTTGATTAAGTTAATTCAGGCCCAAGAGTACGGTCCGATTCATGTAAGCTTAGGTGGGAAGAATGACTCACCGAATCAGGAGATGAATGTATGATTACTCAGCTTTCTCCAGTACTTGAAGCCATCTTGTTGGCTGCAGATCAACCCTTGAGCGTAGAGCGTTTAGGCCAAGTTTTTGATGAACATGACGGCGTTGACAATAAGCGGATTCGCCAGGCCTTAAAAGAACTACAAAAAAGCTATGATGGAAAAGGCTTTGAGCTTGTTGAAGTAGCCTCTGGATTTCGCTTCCAGGTGCGTCAAAACTATGCCCTTTGGGTATCACGGCTATGGCAAGAAAAGCCTCAAAAATACTCTAAAGCATTACTAGAAACACTCTCTATTATTGCCTATCAACAACCGATTACGCGCGGTGAAATAGAGTCGATAAGGGGAGTAGGGGTGAGTTCCTCCATCATTCATACCCTAATAGATCGATTATGGATTCGCAGTGTTGGGCACAAAGAGGTGCCTGGTCGACCAGAACTTTTTGCCACTACCAAAGCTTTTTTGGATCACTTTAACCTAAAGCAGCTCAATGATTTACCAGCACTTGACGAACTAGCTTCATGGGATGAAGCCACTATGGCCCCAGCGAAGTTGAAAAACCCCCAGCAGCAAGAAATCGAAGTCGTGACGGAACCCGTTCATTAAGCTATAATAATCATTCATATTAACTGTATTGATGGGACTATCATGACAGATCAAGACCTCCCCCTTGGGGAAATTTCCGAGATCGTTGAAGAAAAAGCCAGCGATGAAAAACTTCAAAAAGTACTTGCCCGAGCAGGTGTAGGCTCACGTCGTGAAATGGAGCGTTGGATTGCTGCTGGACGAGTCACGATAAACAAAGAAAAAGCCCAGTTAGGTGATCGAGTCACTTGGCGCGATCATATTTCTGTGGATGGCCGTCAGGTTGACGTGGTCTCCCCTAATAATATTGAACGCCGTGTGCTTATTTATAATAAGCCTGAAGGTGAGATTGTCACCCGTTCGGATCCAGAAAACCGCTCTACTGTATTTGATAAGCTACCTCGCTTAAAGGGCGAGCGCTGGATTGCCGTGGGTCGATTAGATATTAATACATCAGGTCTACTGCTGTTTACTACAGACGGTGAGTTGGCTAACGCTTTGATGCATCCATCTACTACCATTGAGCGTGAGTACGCTGTGCGTGTTATGGGCCATGTGACTATGGATCAGGTCAATGCGATGCACCAAGGGGTGTTGTTGGACGATGGCATGGCCCGTTTTAATGACATCCAAGAATTTGGTGGTGAGGGCATTAACCGTTGGTATCACGTGGTGATCATGGAAGGACGTAATCGTGAGGTACGGCGTCTATGGGAATCTCAAGGTTTGAGAGTCAACCGTTTAAAACGTGTGCGTTATGGTAATGTCTTTTTACAGCCGCAACTAAGAGCAGGGATGTGGATGGAAATGCCACAGCCAGAAATCAATGCTTTGTCACAGTTTGTGGGTATGCGCCCAAAGAAAGTTAAGCGTCGCCTACCTAAAGAGCAAGAGAGCTTTGATCGTCAGCAAAAACGCCAACGTACTCGCAGGCATGTTTAATTAGCTCCCCACTTAATTAGACTCAAACGATTGCCCTAAATTGCTAAAATTTAGGGCAATTTTATTTAATCAGCTTTAAGTTCTTCATTAGCACGGTTGTGCCAGCGGATATGCAGCATGGTGGTGATAAACAGCAAACTGATAATAAAAGCACCTAGAATACCGTTTATTGGTACGTACATTATTTCTATGGTGAAATAAATCAACAACACAAAACACATCCACGCTAACTGCCTTAAGTGCTGTTTATACATAGCTAGCGCAAAGCCTAATAGAGGAAAACACTTCAGGCCAATAATAACCACACTTCCAACCACCCCATAAGGGTGCGACAAGGTGCTAATGGCAAAGTAGGCGATTAGTGCAATGTAGGCTGCTAAGCTTATCGCACGAGAGTATTTACGCTTTTGTTGGTACAGCATTACACAATCTCCAAAACAGCTTCTGGTGGGCGGCCAATGCGTGCTTGGCCTTGGTTAATTGCAATAGGCCTTTGAATTAGTTTAGGGTGATTAACCATTGCTGTAAGGAGCTCATGTCGAGTTAGCCCAGCCTCAGCTAAACCTTCACTTTGATATGCCTGTTCACTTTTGCGCATCAGACTTCGAGCATCCTCCATGCCAAGCATCACTAGCAACTGCTCCAGTTCTGTTAAACTTGGCCCTTGCTCTAGGTATAAGCGCAGCTCTACTTCAAGGTTGCGTGCTTCTAATAGCGCTAATGTGGCGCGCGACTTAGAGCAGCGAGGGTTATGATATAAGGTAACGCTCATTATTTAGCGGCCCAATTTCGTTTTAATGAAGTCCAGGGCGCCTTCTAAGGGCATGTCTTCATTAGCTTCAGCACGGCGGTCGCGGTACTCTAGGGTGCCGCTATCCAAACCTCGATCCCCAATCACCACACGATGAGATAAGCCAATGAGCTCAGCATCGGCAAACTTGACACCAGGGCGCATGGCTCTGTCGTCCATAATGACATCAATGCCTGCCGTTTTAAGTTGATTGTATAGCTTATCTGTTGCAGTACGCACAGCTGCAGACTTTTCATAATTAAGTGGAATGAGTGCGACCTCAAAAGGCGCAAGGGCTAGTGGCCACATGATGCCTTTGTCATCAAAATTTTGTTCAATACACGCGGCCACAACACGAGTGATACCAATGCCATAACAACCCATCTGCATGAATTGGGCTTTGCCGTTCTCATTGAGCACTGTCGCATTCATCGCACGTGAATACTTATCGCCTAATTGGAATATGTGACCTACTTCGATACCCCGTTTGATCTCGATCTCGCCATGCCCACATGGGCTTGGGTCACCTTCAACAACGTTGCGGATATCTGCAACATCGCTATAGTCACAGTCTCGTTGCCAATTAACGTTTACATGGTGATAATCAGCTTCATTTGCCCCAGCGGTGAAGTCACTCATAACGGTCACAGCTTTGTCAGCAATAATAGATATAGTTAAGCCTACAGGCCCTATAGAGCCTGGCTTAGTGCCTAATTCATCGATAATGCGTTGCTCTGGAGCCATGGTCAATGGTTGTGCAATCAGTGGGTGCTTTTCAGCTTTGATTTCATTCATGCTGTGATCGCCACGCAGTACTAAAGCCACTAATGGTTGGTGCCCTGATTCGTCTACGGTCCCTAAGACGACTAGTGTTTTGAGGCTTTGTTGTTTGGATAGGCCTAAAAAATCGCACACACTGTCTATGGTTTTCTGCTTTGGTGTGTGTACTTTTTCCATCACGTTTTTTGCTGCAGGGCGCGGCGTTTTTGGTAGCACCGCTTCAGCTGTTTCCACATTAGCAGCAAAGCTGCTGTTTGGGCTATTACTAAAGGCTATATCATCTTCACCTGAGCGCGCTAATACATGAAATTCTTGTGATGCATCACCACCTATACTGCCTGAGTCTGCACGCACTGCACGAAAATTTAAACCTAAGCGAGTAAAAATGTTGGTATAGGCTGTGTGCATTAAGTTGTAGGTTTGCTGTAAAGACGCTTGGTCTAAATGAAATGAGTAAGCATCTTTCATGATGAATTCTCGAGAACGCATTACGCCAAAGCGAGGGCGCACTTCGTCGCGAAACTTTGTTTGGATTTGATAAAAGTTCATTGGCAAGCTTTTATAACTGCGAACTTCCTTGCGCACCATGTCAGTAATCACTTCTTCATGAGTGGGTCCAATACAAAAATCACGCTGATGGCGGTCTTTCAAACGCAAAAGCTCTGGACCATATTGTTGCCAGCGGCCTGATTCCTGCCATAGCTCAGAGGGCTGGACTGCTGGCATGAGTAGCTCTTGAGCTCCTGCGGCGTCAAGCTCTTCTCTAACGATGCGCTCAACTTTGCGAATGCTGCGCAAGCCCATCGGCAGCCAAGTGTATAATCCTGATGCTAAGCGACGAATTAAGCCGGCTCGAAGCATAAGTTGATGGCTGATGACTTCTGCATCTGCGGGGGTTTCTTTTTGAGTGGCAATTAAAAATTGGCTGGCGCGCATGGGGTAGAGGATCCAATAAAATATAAAAAATCTAAGCCGCTATTGTATGTTGCCATGGCTGCGGGATAAATGCCTTTCATGCTTAAATTAGCGATATATAGCGAATAGTTGTATGAATGCATAATAAAGGTACATTTTCCTCTGCCTCTGAGGAGGTGGAATAGGTTATAATTTCGTGTTTTGAGCTATTTGTCTGGAGTAGACTATGCCTATCTATGAATACCTCTGCCAAGGATGTGGTTTTGGCAAAGATGTATTGCAGAAATTAAGTGACGCACCATTAACAGATTGCCCAGAATGCGGAAAAGATCAGTACCGTAAGCAAATTTCTGCGGCTGGGTTTCGACTTAAAGGCCAAGGTTGGTATGAAACAGACTTTAAAACCGGCGCCAAAAAGAACTTAGCAGGCGAGACAAAAACCACTCCCGCTGCTAGCGATTCAAAATAACACCTTTAACACTATTAAGATTTAGGAAGTACAATTATGCGAAGCCATTATTGCGGTGAATTAAGAGCCAGCGATGTTGATCAACAAATTACTCTATGCGGCTGGGTTCATCGGCGTCGCGACCATGGTGGCGTTATTTTCCTAGACCTACGTGATCGAGAAGGAATTGTTCAAGTTGTATTTGATCCAGATCGTGAAGATAGTTTTGCCCTCGCCGATTCTTGCCGTAATGAATATGTTGTTAAGGTTCATGGTTTGGTTCGTGCGCGTCCTGCGGGCACTGAAAACTCAGACATGCCGACAGGCGCTGTGGAAGTTTTGGGACAAGAGTTTGAAATCCTCAATAAATCCGAAACACCACCTTTCCAGCTCGATGAACATCAGTCCGTGGGTGAAGATGTAAGGCTGAAATATCGTTATGTTGATTTACGTCGCCCAGAAATGGCGGCTAAGCTTAAGCTGCGTTCTAAGGTCAGCACCTTTATCCGCAACTTTTTAGATCAAAACGGCTTTTTAGACATTGAAACACCTATTTTAACTAGAGCTACGCCAGAAGGTGCACGTGATTATTTGGTACCTAGCCGTACTCACGAAGGCCATTTCTTTGCGCTTCCCCAGTCACCACAATTGTTCAAACAGCTATTAATGGTGTCAGGTATGGACCGTTATTATCAGATTGCTAAGTGTTTTCGTGATGAAGATCTGCGTGCAGATCGCCAACCAGAATTCACCCAGATCGATATAGAGACATCTTTCATGGATGAAGTCCAGATCATGGCGCTGACTGAAAAAATGGTTGTAGAGCTGTTTAAGAGCCAGATTGACGTTGATCTAGGCGCTTTTCCAAGCATGCCCTACAGTGAAGCTATGGAAACGTATGGTAGTGACAAACCAGATTTGCGCATCCCGCTAAAACTAGTGACGGTAAGTGACCTTATGAAAGAGGTTGACTTTAAGGTTTTTGCTGGACCAGCAAACGATGCTAGCGGGCGTGTTGCCGGGCTTAAAGTACCCAACGGTGCAAGCTTAACCCGTAAGCAAATCGATATTTACACTAAATTTGTGGGCATATACGGTGCGCGTGGTTTAGCTTATATCAAAGTTAACAAAACCAGCGATTTGGAAGAAGGTCTGCAGTCGCCCATTGTTAAGTTCTTACCTTTAGAGGTTCGTGCAGCTTTGTTAGAGCGTCTAGATGCTAAAGATGGTGATCTAATATTCTTTGGTGCAGACAGTGAAAAAATTGTTAATGAAGCCTTAGGTGCATTGCGTTGTAAGCTGGGTGAAGACCTTGAACTTATGACCTGTGAATGGGCACCTTTATGGGTAGTGGATTTCCCAATGTTTGAGTCGACCTCAGATGGTGGTATCACTGCTATTCACCATCCATTTACAGCGCCATCATGTACCCCAGAAGAGTTACAAGCTTCGCCATTAACCGGCTTGTCTCGCGCATACGATATGGTTCTTAACGGCACTGAGTTAGGTGGAGGTTCTATTCGTATTCACCAGCAGGACATGCAAACTAAAGTGTTTGAATTGTTGAATATTGAGGCACAAGAGCAGCAAGAAAAATTTGGGTTTTTATTAGATGCCTTAAAGTTTGGTTGCCCACCACACGGTGGCTTGGCCTTTGGTTTAGACCGTTTAGTCATGCTGATGACAGGTTCTAGCTCTATCAGAGAAGTCATTGCTTTTCCTAAAACTCAAAGTGCAGCCTGTGTAATGACCCAAGCCCCAGGTATTGTCGCAACTAAGCAATTGCGTGAGTTAAACATTAAATTGCGTGAAAAAGTTACTGCTGAATAATATTCGGTTAATAATGCTAGTTGACTTAGGTTAGCGTAAAAATAGTCAAAATAAAAAGGCTCATCATTAAGTTGTTGAGCCTTTTTTTGGCTAGCGTATATATATGTAAAAACTACTGTGATTTTGTACAGTATTTGCTAGTATTGGTCTATGCATTAATTGATGGGAATGGTTATCTTATGGCACTGATTTTAGGCATTGATCCGGGGTCTCGTCAGACAGGCTACGGCATCATTAATGCAGTAGGGGCGAAACGCACTTACGTAGCTAGTGGCCATATAAAGATATCTGGCGATGAATTGGCGGGTCGTCTAGGGCAGATTTATAGAGGCGTAGATGAAATAATCGAAACCTATATGCCACAAGAGTTTGCGATCGAAAGGGTATTCATGGCACGTAATGCAGACTCTGCTCTAAAGCTTGGTCAAGCGCGTGGCGTAGCAATGGTGGCTGCCGTTAATCACGGTTTGCCTGTATCTGAATATTCGGCACGGCAAGTGAAGCAAGCTGTGGTGGGTAATGGTGCAGCGGTAAAGAGGCAAGTGCAAGAAATGGTAGCGCGATTATTGAGTTTGCCTGGCTTACCCCAGGAGGATGCTGCAGACGCTTTGGCTATTGCTATTTGCCACGCTAATACCCATGCCAGCCTAGTTCGTCTAGCGACCAGTCGAAGTCCTGCAAGTGCTAGAAAGCAAGCTTTACTCCATGAACTTAAAGGCAGCCGACGCGGGCGAATTCGGTAAACTAAATACATTTATTAGGCGATTTATATGATTGCACGCATTAGTGGTAACTTAATACATAAGCAGCCAGCCCAGGTAGTAGTGGATGTACAGGGAGTCGCTTATGAAATTGAAATATCTTTTAACAGTTACTGCCAATTACCAGAGGAAGGTGAGGTTGCTATATTGCACACTCATTTTGTTGTGCGTGAAGACGCCCAATTACTTTTTGGCTTTTCGCAGTTAGAAGAACGAAGCTTGTTTCGGATCTTGATCAAGGTCAATGGCGTGGGCCCAAAACTGGCTTTAGCTATATTATCTGGTATGGATGCCCATGCCTTTTGTGATTGTGTCAACCATCAGGATGCTGCCACGTTAGTTAAAATACCTGGTGTGGGTAAGAAAACAGCGGAACGATTAGTTTTAGAGCTCAGTGATAAGTTATCATCGTTTCAATCAAAGGATAACGCAGCTGACCAAGTTAATACGAGTAGGCCCACTTTATTTGCGGCTAGTGCTGCCTCAGAAGCTGAAAGTGCATTGCTAGCCCTGGGTTATAAGCCGATACAAGCCACAAAGGCTGTATCTGCAGCGATAAAGTCTGCTCCCAATGGAAGTTGCGAGGATCTTATCCGCCTATCGTTAAAAGGTATGATATAACTTGATTCGCTGCGCCCAAGAGAAATGAACAGATGTTACTAAAGATGGATATAGCATGATAGAAGCAGATCGCTTTGGCTCTCTAGTAGAGCCTGAAACTCAGTTAGGTGAAGACCATTTAGAGCGCGCACTGAGACCAAAACTGCTAACGGAATACATTGGTCAGCCCATAGTGCAAGAGCAAATGGGAATCTACATTGCGGCTGCAAAAGGCCGTGCTGAAGCATTAGATCATACATTGATTTATGGCCCACCGGGGCTTGGTAAAACAACACTTGCCCATATTATTGCTAATGAAATGGGTGGGGATTTAAAAACAACATCTGGGCCTGTATTAGAAAAAGCAGGTGATTTGGCTGCTATGCTGACTAATTTAGAGGCTGGCGATGTGCTGTTTATTGACGAAATTCACAGATTAAATCCTGTGATAGAAGAAATCCTGTATCCAGCTATGGAGGACTATCAATTAGACATCATGATCGGAGAGGGACCCGCTGCAAGATCAATAAAATTAGACTTACCTCCCTTTACGTTGGTGGGTGCCACCACAAGAGCGGGCTCACTAACGTCGCCCTTACGTGATCGGTTTGGTATTACCCAACGTTTAGAATACTATTCTGTGCAAGATTTAACGACTATAGTGACTCGCTCTGCCCATCTATCTGAAGTTAAAATAGACGCCGATGGCGCTACCCAAGTAGCTCGACGTTCTAGGGGTACGCCACGTATAGCTAATCGCCTTTTACGCAGAGCCAGAGACTATGCTGAAGTAAAGTTTGATGGCATCATTACTGATGGAGTGGCTGATAAAGCGCTAGATATGCTTAATGTTGATCACCTTGGTTTTGACCATATGGATCGATGTTTAATGCTGGCGATTATAGAAAAGTTTGCAGGTGGCCCTGTGGGAATTGATAATTTAGCAGCCGCACTTAGCGAGCAAAGAGAGACGATCGAAGACGTGCTTGAACCCTATTTAATCCAACAGGGTTTTATTATGCGTACTCCCAGAGGGAGGGTAGTGACAGATAGAGCCTACGATCATTTTGGGCTTGGGCCGCCAAAAGAAAGTGTTCATACTAAGTGAATAGGTGTCGTCAGGAACTTTTTAACTTCACACAGTTCAAAGCATCGGTTATTCGTCAACTTAGTGTTTATAATGGTATATTAGCCAACTAAGTATTAATGCTTGGGTAATGTTGGAAAATTTTTCTAACTACTTCTTGTACAACAAATTATGTGTAACACATAAGATATATAGAGCCTGAAGGGGATTCGTCTGTGGACAATAAAATGTCAGTATTGAGCTTGATTCTTAACGCCAGTTTTTTGGTGCAAATGGTCATGCTTTTGTTGTTGATCGCTTCTGTGATGTCCTGGGTGATGATTTTTCAACGTCGTAAGGCTTTAAGTCTTGCGAGAAATAATTTGAAGGTTTTTGAAGACCAATTTTGGTCTGGTATAGACTTGAGTCAATTGTTCCGTCAATTGAGTGTCGAGCCTAACTCTGATAATGGCGCAGAGAATATATTTCGTGCTGGTATTAAAGAATTTACTCGACTAAGGCAGCAAACTGACGCAGACGGTGATGCCGTTATGGAGGGTGTGCAACGTGCTATGAGAGTGGCTATTTCTAAAGAAGAAGAAAAGCTTGAAGCACATTTGTCATTTTTAGCCAGTGTTGGTTCTGTCAGTCCATATGTCGGTTTGTTTGGGACGGTTTGGGGCATCATGAACTCTTTTCGAGGCCTTGCCAATGCCCACCAGGCAACTCTAGCAACAGTAGCACCAGGCATATCAGAAGCCTTGATTGCCACAGCGATGGGGTTGTTTGCGGCCATACCTGCAGTTATTGCGTATAACAGATTTTCTCATACCGTTGACTCTATCTTGTCTAGCTACGAAACATTTGCAGAAGAGTTTTCGAGTATTTTACATCGCAAAGCTCACGCATCTGAGCTATAGGTTGCCCTATGAGTGCTATAAGACGACCCAGAACAAAACGACATAAACCCAACGCGGAAATAAACGTCGTACCCTATATTGATGTGATGATGGTGTTATTAGTCATCTTCATGGTGACTGCCCCACTGTTAACTCAAGGAGTGACAGTTGATCTACCCCAAGCGAAGTCAGATCCGGTAGCCAGCGACGAGCTTTCCCAGCCTTTGGTCATTTCAATCACTAAATCAGGTGATTATTACTTAGAGCTGGGAGAAAATAATAAACAACCCATTACTTTAGAGCGTATTGGTATTCAGGTAGGAAAAATTTTGCAGCGTGCTCCAGATACTCAAGTATTATTGCGTGGTGATAAGGCGATTGAGTATGGTCTCATAGTTAAAATTATGACAGTGTTACAGCAGGCTGGTGCCCAAAGTGTTGGATTGGTGTCGGAAAGTCCGTGAAGCTAGATCATAGTTATATCCTGCCTGTTTTTTTGACATTTATTGTACACTTAGTCGTGGCTTTAATTGTTACGTCAGAGTGGCAGGCTAGTAGTCAAAGAACGCCTCCGGTGCAAGTAAAACAGCGTGTTGAGGCTACGTTAATTGATATAGACTCGTTATTAGCCCAGCAAAAGCAGGTAGATAAAGCAGCGGACAAAAAAGCAGCTGATAAAAAAGCAGCGGACAAAAAAGCAGCGGACAAAAAGGTAGCGGACAAAAAGGTAGCCGATAAAAAAGCCGCAGACAAAAAAGCTGCCGATAAAAAAGCTGCCGATAAAAAAGCTGCCGATAAAAAAGCAGCAGACAAAAAAGCTGCAGACAAAAAAGCAGCCGATAAAAAAGCAGCCGATAAAAAAGCAGCCGATAAAAAAGCC
>JAIBDW010000025.1 GCA_024686035.1 Oceanospirillaceae bacterium | reverse complement strand
TAATTGGCAACAAGGTCAGCAAGACTATTATGCCAGTATAGATGACCAACAAATAGCGATTAAATTAGACACTGGAAAAGCCTTGGATGAACTATCTGTCGTCGGTTTAAATATAGGGTTTCAGCAATCTGTTGATTGGGCAAAACAAGATCAATGGAAGGTTGATGGTCATCTAGATAGAGTGGATATAGCGGCTTGGTGGTCCGTTTATCAACATCGTATAAAGGCATGGGGAAGGGGGCAATATCATCAAAACGTTAGCCCTTCAAAGCCAATAGTGCCTTTGGTTAATGTGACAATAAAGCATGCACAGTGGTCCGGTTTAGACATCAACCAAGCCCAAGTAACACTTGGCCCCCTTGCAACCACTGATGATCTAGTGTTGTTGAACCCATGGCGTTTAAATATTACCTCTGACAATTTATTAGGACATGTGGATTATTTTGGTGCACAACTGCCTTTAGCTATTAATGTGGAAAAAGTGCTGTTTAACTTCCCAGAAACCCCAGAGGAAACGACGCAGACCTTTGATGTATTAGAGAATATAGATCCCAAAAAACTACTTGATGCTAATGTTTCTATCCAAAGTTTAGTTAAGAATGGTGAACCCTTTGGGAAATGGGAATTTAAAATTAGACGTGAAGGGGAGCAATTATACGTCCACGATTTAGATGCAAGCATTCGCCATAGCAAACTTCAAGGCAACCTTATTTGGGATAAGCTTGATGGTGTCCATCGTACCCAGTTTATCGGGCGTGCGGAATCTGATGATATGGCAAACATGTTAATGGCTTGGGGTTATGAACCAGGACTAAAAGCTCAAACCTCGTCTATGGAAATACAGTTAAACTGGCCTCGCTCCCCTTTGGCTTTTCAATTGAAAGAAACGACGGGCGATCTAGGGCTGCGTCTTAAAAATGGCAGTATACTCTCTTCGCGCAGTGCCGCTGATGGCCTCAAAGTTTTGGCTCTTTTGGATGTTGGTCGCTTGATCAATAGGGTAAAGTTAGATTTTTCTGACATTATTCAGCCAGGCTTTAACTTTGACAGTGTCACGTCCCATTACCGTTTTGATGAAGGTATGGCTTCTACTGTGACGCCTTCCACCTTTAAATCATCTACCTTAAATCTAACCATGGACGGCTGGATCGATTTTAACAATCGACAAGTGGACAATAACCTTATTATTACGTTGCCAGTGGCAGATAAGCTCCCTTTGGCAGCTTTAATTGTGGGTCTTCCGCAGTTGGGCGGCATGATGTATGTGGTTAACAAGTTAATTGGTGATGAATTGGCCACCTTTACAAGTGCCAGGTATCATGTGGTGGGCTCATTAGATAAGCCAACAGTTCAGTTGGTGAGATTCTTTGATAAAGATTACCAACAACAATCTGTGCAGGAGCGTATTGAAAATGTGCTTTCTATTGAATAAGCTCTGCTCAAGCTTAACCCCAGAATTTGTTGCTCCTGCACTATTGCGCTAGTTTCTTATAGGCGCCCCTTGGTCCAGCATGGAGACAATGCGAGCTTGAGTCGCACTGGTTTGGGCCAAGCGTAAAAAAGACTCACGTTCAGCGTCAAACAGATCTTGCTCACTCATCTTAGTGTTGGCTTTAATTTTGCCACCAGTAAAAATCCGTGCAAGCTCTGTACCGACCACCACATCATGGGCGGTAATTTTTTGCTGATCGTGGGCCTCAAATAACCAATCCATCATTTCACGATAGGTTTCTTCACCTGCCATGGGTAATGGCATTCTAGGTTTAGCTTTTTTAACCTGATCAAGCTGTGATAGAGCCTCGCTTAACAAACGATCTCGGTTCATCATATATTGATCTTCTGGGTAAAGCATGGCTTGCTCAATCGCCTCTATAGGTGACTTAGCCGTCCAGCCATAACCGACAATCATAAAGGCTTTCCATGCAGCAGCTTTGATGTCACCTAACACTTCATACCAACGGTATAAATATTCTTTACACCCGCCACCACCAGGCACCACTCCTACACTTGATTCTACTAAACCCATCACGCAGTTAGAGTGCCCAATCACGTGGTCTGCAGCCAGCACTACTTCAAATCCGCCACCAATAGACATGCCTGCAGGTGCTGCAATAACTGGCAGCGTGCAGCGATTGATGGCATGCATCGTTTGCTGGAAATGATTTAAGAAATGGTCCATGCCTGCATAATCTTTCTCTTCAAAAAAGCCACGAAAGGCTGTTAAGTTTACCCCACAAGAGAAATGTTGGGCGTCATTATGTAGCACTACACCACGAAGCTTTAGAGCTTGTGCTTGTGCTAGTGCGTGTTGAATAACATCCATAGAATCTTTATCTAAGGCGTTGGCCTTGGAATGAAACTCTACAATGGCGGCATTATCGTGCACAAACCAACTGGCTTTGGCATTACTGTATTGTGGCGTTAAGGTTTGACGTAATTCAGAAAAACGTAAAACCCCTGCGGGTCTTTCTATAGCCACATATTCAGCACTTTCGTCTAAGCTACATAGTTGTTTATCAATGACCGTGTAAAATCCTTTCTTTTGAGCCGATAGCAAAAGCATGGGAGCCACATCAAGGCCTTCTTCTTGCATTCGTTGGACGATACGTTTAGCACCAATCTGATCGATCAACTCAAACGGCCCATAAATCCAGTTATAACCCAATTTCATAGCATCATCGATGGGTAAAATGTTGCTACCAATTTCTGGAATGAGGGCGGCTGCGTAGTTTAAGGTACTAGACAAGACCTTCCATGCGAAGCGGCCGTAGACACTGTCGTCATCTAATAATGCAGCAACCCCTTGAGCCTCTGCCTTTTGAGCCAATGGCAGCTGTATGCGGGTGGTGGATTGGTATGTACCGCTTACCAAATCCAATACCTCTTTACTCCCATCTAGGTCACGGTAAAACCCTTGTCCACCTTTATTGCCTGTTTGCCCATTGGCAATCATTTGGGTCATCAAAGGCACAGGTTTGGCATATTGATGAAATGCATCATCTGCTGGCAATATACTTTCTAAACTTTTAGCCACGTCAGCCATTAGGTCTATGCCTATTAGATCATATAAACCAAACACACCCGTTTTTGGAATTCCCATAGGCCTGCCAAATAAAGCATCTGCTTCATTGGGTGATAATCCCATGTCAAACGCCGTATGTAAGGCGCATTGAATCGCAAAAACACCCACACGATTACCCAAAAATCCAGGAGTATCTTCACATACCACAACGCCTTTACCCAAGTTGCTTTCACAAAATTGGCCTAAAGTGTCAATCACTTCATCTTGCGTGTGTTCGCCACGCACCAGCTCTAATAAGCGCATAAAACGCACAGGGTTAAAGAAATGGGTAATCGCAAACCGTTCACAAAATGCTTGTGGCATACCTTGTGTAAGCAAACTAATAGGAATGGTTGAGGTGTTTGAAGTGACGATAGTATCTGGGCCAGTGATGGCGTCAATACGCTTATATAACGCATGTTTTATATCCAAACGCTCCACTACAGCTTCGGCTATCCAGTCACAATCAGCCAACTGATCAAAGTCGTCTTGGGTATTGCCACAGTGAATCAATTGACCTGCTTCGTTACTCATTAAGCCTGGGGAGTCGACATTTTTTAAGCGTTTAAAACCTCGCTCAGCCAAGGCATTAACGGCATCGCCGGAGCTTGGTAGATCTAATAGCCACACTTCCACGCCAGCATTGGCGACTTGGCCGGCAATCCCTGCACCCATGGTACCTGCCCCTATGACCGCTACTTTTTCAATGTTTTTGTAAATAGACGATGAATTGTCGATGAGCTTAGCCATGGTTATTTCTCTATGGACTGGATAAATATTTTCATAATGTGCAGGCTTTGTTTGGGTGCTTCCATAGGTAGCATATGCCCCATGCCATTAACCACGTGTGTTTGAGCATTTAGAGCGTGAGCTAGCTTTAACCCTTCTCTTTTTGGAGTCATGCGGTCTTGTTCAGCAAGAATGACACAGCTAGGGCAGCCTGTATTAGCGATTTGCTGGGCTTTTTGTGCACCATTAAGGTATGCATTACACGCAGCAAGATCAATGGCCAAAGGATTGCTAGCCATAATGCGTGAGCCTATGCCAATGGGTTGCATGCCTGGCACTGAACTAACACCATGCTGGTGTGAACTTCCAAAGCCCCATTGCAACATCATCGACGCCGCATTGGCGGGATTTTCTTGAGCCATTTCCACTAACGCTGGATTAACAGGTATCGCACCTGCTGTGGCTAGCGCCGTTATAGATTTCACTCTATCACCTAGTATAGCCGCCGCTTCTAAGGCGACTAAAAAGCCTTGGGAGTGGCCTACTAAATGCACTTTGCTTACTTTGGCAGTATCTAAAGCACGTACCAGCCAAGAGCCCATAGATTCGATGCTGGTCAGGGCTTGGCCCTGTGACAAACTATGTTGTGGAAAATCGGGAGCAAATACACTAAAGCCATGGAATGCAAACCAACGCGCCTGCAATGCCCAAGTGCGATGATCAGTGCCCGAACCATGCAGCAGCACTACAGTGGTTAGGTTTGCGTCAAAAGGTTTGCCACCTGTGGCGATAAAAGTGTTGGCGTTATCAACTTGAATATACATGTTAGACCTTTGCCTTCGCTTGGCGGGCAACCACTTTAGCAGCAGCGCGCAAGCCTAAATTAAAATCAGCTTGTATGTCTTTAAGCGTCTCTATACCAACAGAAACACGAATAAGGTCTGCACTAATGCCTGCTGATAACAAGTCGGCTTCTGTTAGGCGAGAATGAGTCGTGCTACCTGGGTGCAGCACCAAAGTACGAGAATCACCCACATTGGCTAAATTTGAGGATAGTTGCAAGGCATCAATAAAGGCTGCGCCAGCACTGCGTCCACCTTTAACACCAAAGGTAAGCATTGAGCCTGCACCTTTGGGAAATAAAGCTCTAGTGTGGGCATCTGCATCAATATCAGGGTGATTTACCCAAGCCACAGCATCTTGTTCTTGCAGCCATGCCACCATCGCTTGAGCATTAGATACGTGTTGCTGCATACGCAGATTTAAGGTCTCTAAACCCTGTAATAATAAAAACGCGTTATGAGGTGTCATTGCCGCACCTATGTCACGCATAGATTCACAGCGAATACGCATAGCCAAAGCGGCAGGGCCAAATTCTTCCCAAAAGTTCATTCCATGAAATGGTTCATAAGGTTGGGTTAATGTGGGGAAACGGCCACTTTTGAGCCAATCAAAATTGCCCCCATCTATAACCACACCGCCAACAGCTACACCGTGGCCGCCAATCCATTTGGTGACAGAGTGCACCACTACATCAGCGCCATGCTCAATAGGGTTGTTAAGGTATGGGGTTGCAAAAGTGGCGTCTACGACTAAAGGGACTCCCTTAGCATGAGCGGTTTGTGCAATGGCCGGTAAGTTAGATACATCTAAGCCAGGGTTGCCAATAGATTCACAAAATACTAGTTTGGTGTTGTCTTGGATGGCATCTTTGAGTGCTTGTTGATCGTTTATATCTACAAAAGTGGAGTCGATGTTAAAGCGTTTAAGTGTGTGTTTAAGTAGCGTGGCGGTAGAGCCGTATATTTGTTTGGCACTGACAATATGATCACCAGCAGAACATAAGCTAAAGAAACTCACAAACAAAGCGCTCATGCCAGATGCCGTACAAATAGCTGCTGCACCGCCTTCTAATGCCGCCAAACGTTGCTCTAACACAGCCACAGTGGGGTTAGTGATACGACTATATATGTGCCCACCTTGCTCTACATTAAATAATGCAGACGCTTCATCTACACTATCAAATACATAGGAGGTGGTTTGGTAAATGGGCACAGCCCTTGAGCCATGATCTGATTCGGGTTGATAGCCACTGTGAAGCGCAATGGTATCGGCGCCTAAAAAGGAAGATTTGCTCATAATGTTACCTTGTTGTGCCTGCTGTGTTCAAAAGACACGTATGTTTTAAGTACGTTTTTTTGGTGTTAAATTTAGGCTTTCAAAATTGAAAGGTAACGCAGTGAGTTGACCTTTTAACGTACCAAGCTGTGTGTGTGCGTCTACCAAATGGTGAGAGCCCAAAGCGTTTAAAGAGCATAATACAAATGCTAAATGTACGCCATATTTAGGCGAAAAAGCATGGCTAGTGATTTCCCCCACGGTTTGGCCATTTACTGTTACATTGAGCGAGGTAAATGCACAGGCTTGGTCGATCACTACACCCATAAGTTGCTGTTGTGGCACATGCTTGGCCAAAGCTTGCAAAGACAGGCTATCTACATCGGCCTCTAAATTCACGTATTGGTCTAGGCCGCACTCGAAAGGCGTGGTGGCATAATTCATATCATTACCTAAAGATAATAAACCACTTTCAACGCGTTCAATACCATTAGGGCAGCCTGCGCCGACATTAAGATCTTCACCTTTAGCGAAAAGCTCATCCCATAATGGCAGGGCTAGACTTTTATCATTAACATAAATTTCAAAGCCGCCTTGCTTGCTCCACCCAGAGCGGGCTACTTGCATAGCTACCCCTTGGTATAGCATCGGTTTAATGTTAAAAAACTTGATGTCGCGCACGCTTTCACCAAACACCCTGGCCATTAAATCCTCAGCTTTTGGACCTTGCACCGCGACTGGCCAAATATCAGGCTCGCTCACTTTTACGTCTAAATTAAAACCAATGGCCAAGCCCTGTGCCCATAACATAACATCGGTATCCGCTATGGATAGCCACCAATCATTTTCTGTGAGTTTGATAGCGATAGGGTCATTGACAATGCCCCCTTGTGGATTGCACAAAGGCACATAAAAACAACGTCCAATGCGTGCTTTTGACAAATCCCTAGGCGTCATAAGCTGAATCAAACGATAGGCATCAGGGCCACTTATAGCGACTTGTTTTTCAGCCGATACATCCCATACCTGAACGTGTTCACATAAATGCCAGTAGTCTTCTTCTAGGCTACGAAATTTAGTAGCAAGTAAAGTGTGGTTATAAACTGTGTAGCCTGTCACTCCAGCAGCCTCAACCCGGCTAGTAAATGGAGTAGAACGGGTGCGACGAGAGACGGAAAGTTCTGGGTTCATAATAGTAGGACCAAGCCAATGCATATCGAAAATAACTGGCGTCAATATACGCCCCCGCAGTAGCCTAGGAAATAGATAAGCCTAGCCGGTCACTTTTTAAACAAAATGGGGTTTTTGGGTGCAAAGTTGAAGCTAAAACTAAGTCAATGAAAGGCCTAAAAACCAACTGACAGAATCAAAAGCAGAGCCTTTAAGTGCGCCAACTTGTTTTTTAAGTCTTAGGGTGAAACCATCATATAATCTGGCACAATGCCCGATTCGGTAATGTAAGGCGTCACCTCTTGTTTGGCGAATAAACCATGGCCTGTCACTAAGGCTGTTTTGATTCCATATGCAGCGCCACCAAGTATGTCTGTGTGCAAGGTGTCGCCCACCATCAATATGCGCTGTTTAGGTATCGCCTCTAAACCTTGGCAAGCCAGTTGAAAAATATTGCCAAAGGGTTTGCCAAAAAAATGCAGACTAACCCCGTTTATTTGACTTAGCTGATGAGCAAAGTAACCAGGCTCTAAGCTTAAATGATGTTCATTGGGTGCCACCAAGTCTGGATTTCCTACCCACACAGGGCGAGGATTTTTGATAAGGCTTTGGATGAGTAGTTGTTGCCTGTGTTGAGTCCAATAAGAGGCGCCCAATAGTATAAAACCACTGACCTTATCAAACAGCGCACCATTATCTCCTAAAGCCACATTGGCTACTGGCAATGTGTTTAACTGTGAATCGGGTCTAGCCATTACACCCCATAATGTACCGGTATTTTCGTCACCACAGCTATGAGTGAGTGCGTCACACAATGCGTTTCGGCTGGCGATAATATGATCTGCTGCAAACTCAAAACCCATACCCTGAAATTTCTTCTCAGATTCACTTGCCGGTAGGCTTGCGCCATTGGTTAATACCATCACCTTCTTACCCGCTAACTGGAGCGCAGCTACAGCTGTAGGGGCAGTTTTTATGCTGGTGTGACCCACATTGAGCACACCAAAGGCATCTAGCAAGAACACATCAAAGTCGTCAATCAAATCAGTTAGGCCTGTAACCCATTGGCTGGTCTTTGGGAAGCTTGCTTTGGGCAGTGTATGCCGTATGGCCTGGTAATGATCAAAAGCCCATGCCGTGTTTATTTCACTTGGTTTTGGGTCGTTTTTAATCATTATATATTAGCCTTAAATTTAGCTTATGCGTTGTTTTAAAAGCGCTTTTATTTCAGCTAACTCAGCGCGCAAGTCCGCCATCGAAGGCTCACCATCGGCTAAACGTTCGGCGGCATTTTCATTTTCCATAACGTTCACCACAATACCAATGACCATGTTTAGAAATGCAAAGGTGGTGAGAAAAATAAAACTTAAGAAAAATACCCAAGCATAGCCGTATACAGCCATGACTTCATACATCACGTCTGTCCAATCTTCAAAGGTCATCACCCTAAATAGGGTGAGCATAGAGATGGCTATGTCACCCCATAATACTGAATTAATAGTACTAAAGAAGGTAGTTCCAATTGCGGCGTAGATATAGAAAATAATAAACATCAACATCAACACGTAACCTAGTTGAGGCAAGGCTTTGATTAATGAGTTAAGTAATATACGTAGCTCAGGCACTACCGACACCATGCGCAATACGCGGAAAATGCGTATAAGTCTTCCCACTAAAGCCAGTTCGCTGTCTTCGATCGGAATCAGGCTCACCACCACAATGATGGTGTCGAACAGGTTCCAGCCATTTAAGAAAAATCGGCTTTTAGCAGGGTCACCAGCAAAGCGAATACTAATTTCAATTAAGAAAAATACCGTGATGCCAAGGTCTAAATAGCCAATAAAGCTGATGAACTGGGCCGGCATATTATAAGTTTTAGCGCCTATGACTAAGGCAGAAAGCAAGATGATGCTCACCACGAACAATTCGAAAATTTTGTTAGAGCGTAAGGTGTATAAGCGTGTTTGTATGCTAGATGACATCATGGATAGAAACTCAGTATGTGGAATGAAATAATGTGTTATGTACTATAACGCGTGCCTATCACCCCGCCAATGATGATGAAGATAAGGGTGACTATAGAGCCCGTTGCCATCACTGCTGTACCCGTTAACCCAGCGCCTACCGAACACCCGCTAGCCATCACTGAGCCGACGCCCATAAGCATACCTGCGAATAAATAACGTCTAATAGGCCGTGTTGGGGAAAAGCTTTGAATATTAAAGTCTTGGCGTATTAGGCTTACAATCAGTGCGCCCATAAAGCACCCCACCACAAGGCCTGCGGCAAGTCTAATAAAGGGTGCATCTACAGACATTAGACTGATGAGGCTTTGCGCCGTAGGGGCGCTAAAAGTGATGCTTTGAGGTAATATTTCATTAAAGGTGTGATAAGCCACAAAGCTTGTTGCATACCAGCCAAGTGCAATAGCAAGGCCTACGATCGTGCCACCAATTAAGTGTGACCAAGCTTGGCGCTTAATCAGCATGACTAAGCATACGATGGCAATACTAGCGCTAATGAGTATAAATAAAGTGGGAGCAAAGGGCACAAAGTCGTGCATCTGATTGTAGGATGGGTTAAGGCGCCATAGCTCTTGTACGCTTTGTCTAAAGGATACTAGTTGGCCGCCATAAGTCAGTTGTGCGAAAACCGCAAAAGTGCCAAAGGTCACAAGAGAACGTAAGTTGCCAGTGGTGATTAAGATAATTTGACGAGAAGCGCAGCCACGGCAGAGTATCATGCCAAAACCGAACATCAAACCACCCACTATAGAGCCACTCAGGCTAGCTTGGGCTACAATGGCAGGTGCTTCGCTGATATCACTGGCATCGCCTTGCAAAAGCAACTGGGTGAAAGTGATGGCAAGGGCTAAGCCTAGTAACCAAGTATAGCTAGTGCTAGTGAATGTAAATGTCGATAAATCGAGCACAAAGCCACGTAGGCAAAAGCGGCTTATACTGGCGCCTATGCCAAAGGCCAAACCCATGGCTAATCCTAAATAGAGTTGTAGTGGCGCGATGCCAATGTTTAAGATGAGCTGTTCGTAATCCATAATGGGTTAATGCAGATAATGTGATCTATCAATTATAACAAATTATAGGATTTTGAGTGTAAAAATTGCCTTTATATTTTGGGCAATGCGCTAGGGCCTAAGGTACATATAACCTGCTTGCTGAAGGGCCACTATGGCTGGCAGGCCAGCTTGAACCATGTCCTTTGTTGCAACGTCATACAGATCTTCTAAGCCAAGGTGATAAGCTTGTAAGGTATTGTTGCAGACTAAAAACTGTACATCTTGAAGGCGCAGGCTATCTAGGGCAATTTGTTTGGCCGAGTCCGTTGTGGCAGCAATGAGATAGTCTAGCGCTGCGCCATGAATCATCACCTTCAAATCAATATGGTCTTCCCCAACAGCCTCGATGTGATTGTTTATATTGCCAAAGGTTGCGCCAATGCGGCTGATGTCACTGTAGTTAATGTGATAAATGACTTTTTGGGGTGCGTAATTTTCTGCGCCAAAAACCATGGGAGTAGCGAGCAAGAGCAACAGCCACAACAATTTTTTAAATCCAAACATGAAATGAGCACCAGTAGAAAAACACTGACCACAATATAACACGTGCACAGGGAGGTAATTGATTGAGCTTATATGTTTTTATTATATAAGCTTATAGCTTTTAGGTTGTTTTAGAATATGAGACCTAAGTCTCTTGATGCGGCTAGCTTTAGTTCAGTATCCTAGGCCATTGCTAAACTCTAATGACGCTAATTATCTATGACTACTCCCAGTACCCAAGAACTGCTACAAACCATGCAGGGGGCCAGTGAACACTTAAGTGTTAACGACCGGCGTGAGTTCCTGCGTCGTGGCATGAGCTATGTTGCTGGCGCTGCTGCTGTAGGCGGCACGACGATCGCATCAGCCGCTTCACTGACCAGTAACTTGCCACCGAATGAACCCCAATGGGGTCGTCAATTAGGTACGGGGGTCGTAGAGAATCCTTATGGAATGCCTTCACGTCATGAAGCTCAGGTGGTGCGTCGCACAGTGCCTTGGCTTACAGCGGAATCTATCTCATCTATAAGCATGAGCCCACTTCAAGATCTTAAAGGTATTATTACGCCCAACGGATTGGTGTTTGAGCGTTACCATGCAGGCGTACCTGACATCAATCCAGATGAGCATCGATTGATGATTCACGGTTTAGTGGATAACCCTTTAATTTTCACCATGGAAGACTTGATGCGTTTTCCTTCGGTATCGCAGATCAAGTTTATTGAATGCCCCGCTAATGGTGGTATGGAATGGCGTGGCCCGCAAATGGAAGCGCTTCAATTTACCCACGGCATGTTAAGTTGTTGTGAGTGGACAGGCGTGCCTTTAAAGGTGTTGCTGGACGCTGCAGGTGTCCAAACTGAAGGCAAGTGGGTTTTGGCTGAAGGTGCAGACGGCGCCCATATGAGCCGTTCTATTCCTATAGAAAAAGTGCTGGATGATACGCTTGTTGTGTATGCTCAAAATGGTGAGATGTTGCGACCAGAGCAAGGCTATCCCTTGCGTTTACTCAACCCAGGCTGGGAAGGTAATACCTCTATTAAGTGGTTACGTCGCATCGAAGTGGGCGATCAGCCTTGGCATCATCGTGAAGAAACCTCTAAATATACAGATTTGATGGCCGATGGTCGGGCGCGTCGATTTACTTTTGTGCAAGAGTGTAACTCCGTCATCACCAGCCCTTGTCCAGAAAACCCCATCCTTCGTAAAGGCTTTATCGAAGTAGAAGGTTTAGCGTGGACTGGTCGTGGCACTATAAAAGGTGTGGATGTTTCTTTTGACGGTGGGGTGTCTTGGCGCCCGGCAAAATTGAAGGGTTTAGTGCTTGATAAGGCGCTGACTCGTTTCAGCTTCACCACCCAATGGCAAGGTGAACCTTGGCTGATTCAAAGTCGAGCTTATGATGATACTGGCTATGTACAACCTACCTTGGCCCAACTTAGAGAGCAACGCGGCGTGAATACTATCTATCACAAAAACTCTATACATACCTGGCAAGTAGCGCCAACAGGTGAGGTGAAAAATGTTCAAATCACGTAAATTGACCTTTTCAGCGACCTTGGTTGCAAGTGTAGCGGCGGGGGTAATATCAAGTGCCGCTTATGCACAAGATTACAACATTGGTGCACCAGCATCCGCACAAGAGATTGCTGGCTGGGATATTGATATTCGTCCAGATGGCATGGGTCTTCCAGTTGGCAGTGGTAATGCGCTGGACGGTGAAGAAACCTACGAAGTGTTTTGTGCATCATGTCATGGTGTATTTGGCGAAGGTGAGGGTCGGTGGCCAGTATTAACAGGTGGTGAAGGCACTTTGTCAGATGACCGCCCAGTGAAAACTGTAGGCAGCTATTGGCCTTATGCGAGTACATTATTTGACTATATTCGCCGCGCGATGCCTTTCACTGCACCTTTGAGTTTGGATGATCAGCAAGTTTATGATATCACCGCTTACGTGCTTTACATGAATGATATTATAGAAGATGATTTTGAGTTATCTCATGAAAACTTGGCTCAGATAAAAATGCCTAATGAAGATGGCTTTTACATAGACGATCGTCCTGATGTTAGTAATCCTCGTTGTATGGTAGATTGTGCAGACCCAGAAACAATGATGTTACAAAGCTCGTTAGCGGGCGTAACTCCTATTGGGCACTTTGTAGAAGGTGCAGATGCGCCGGCTGCAAGTCATTCAGATCAACATGACTTAGAAGCTAGTAAAGAGGCCGAACGTAAGGCGTCTATTACCGGCGTAGAAATCGTAGCACCTGTTGCTAAGGAAACTTCGGCAATGAGTGCGGCGGCGATTGCTGGCGAAGCAACCTATCAAGCAGCGTGCGGTGTTTGCCACACTAACGGTTTGGCAGGTGCACCGAAAGTAAGTGATGCTAATGCCTGGTCTGAAAGGCTTAAGCAAGGAACTGATCTGCTTATTACCCATGCACTAGAAGGGTACTCTGGCAGTGCTGGGTACATGCCAGCCAAGGGTGGTAGAGCAGATTTATCAGACGAAGCAGTGACCAATGCGGTCCTATTTATGGTGGAATCTCAACAATAACGTTGGCATTTCATGAAGAAAAAAACGAGGAAAAACCAATGCGAAAAAACATAATAAAGCACGCATTACTAGGTTTGGTATTGATTGGAGCGTCTTCCATGACTTTGGCAGATTATTCTGCTGACCAAATAGCCAAGGGTAAAGCGCTTTATCTGAATAAGAAAGCAGGTAATTGTATTGCTTGTCATATGATCCCTGATGCGGATGCTAAGCTACCAGGAAATCAAGGCCCACCTCTATTGGCAATGAAGGCTCGCTTTCCAGACCCCAAGGTGCTTAGAATGCAAATCTGGGATCCAACAGTAAAGAATCCGACAACCATCATGCCTCCGTTTGGCAAGCATTGGATTTTGTCAGAAGATGAGATTGATGCCATCGTGGCTTATTTGTATCAGTACTAAACTATATTTCAGTGCCATTTAAAGAGTGTGGCAAAGGACTAAATCAATGATGAATCGAAGAAGTATATTAAAAGCGGTCTTTACCGGTGGCTTAGTAGCCGGTATGGGTGTGCTAATGCCACGCGTAGCTTTGGCAGCGTGGTCCAAAGCAGCGTTTGAAGCAGCGTCTCAAGAAGCAGCTATGGGCGCTTTGTACAGTGCTGACCCCAGTGCCAGTGCACAAGTGACTATGAAAGCGCCTGACATTGCTGAAAACGGCGCCGTAGTGCCTGTCAGTGTAAAAAGTAGCTTAGCGGGCGTAACTAGTATCGCTATTTTTGTAGCGAATAACCCACAGCCATTAGCGGCACAGTTCAATATTCCTGAAGGTACTATGGCAGATGTGTCTTGTCGCATCCGTATGGGAAAAACCTCTCAAGTGACTGCAGTAGTCACTACGGCAAGTGGAGAGTTTAGTGCTTCTAAAGAAGTGAAAGTAACTATCGGCGGCTGCGGCGGCTAAGGCGATCTAGGAGAAATTATCATGGCAAAAGGTATTTTACGCGCCAAAGCAAAAGCCAAAGGCGACAATACAGTAGTAAAAATCATGGCTAAGCATGCTATGGAAACAGGCAACCGAAAAGACAAGAGCGGGAACAAAATTCCTGCACAGTTTATTCAAACCCTAAGTGTTGCACATAACGGTAAAACGGTTATGGAAGCAAACATGGGAGCTGCTGTTTCTAAGAACCCATATTTGGCATTCACCTTTGTTGGTGGCGCTAAAGGTGACGAATTGCAAATGACATGGACGGAAAATACGGGCGCTAGCGCTACGGAAACCGCCAAAATTAAGTAGCCGGTAACGGCCACTCTATAGCAGAGGCATCAGAATGAAAATAATAAAATCACTGTTAGCTGGCGCATCTATAGCGCTTGTAGCCAGTATCACTCAAGCAGCAACTAGCGGAAACACTTTGGCATCAGTTGATCCAGAAGCGGATCGTTTAGCACTGCAAAGTTTCTTTCAAAAACGCTTTCCACAAGTGCCAGTAGATGACTATGTCAATGGCATTTATGCCCTAGACTCAGGCTCACGGGCGCAATGGGAAGAAATTGAAGAATTTCCTCCTTATGAGTTTGATGTTGAAGAAGGCGAAGTTTTGTTCAACACCCCGTTTGCTAATGGCAAGTCTTATGCAGACTGTTTTGCCAATGAAGGCGTTGGTATTCGTCAAAATTTCCCTCGCTGGGACGACTCCCAAGGTAAGATTGTTACTTTAGAGTCTGCAATTAACCAATGTCGTGAAGCCAATGGCGAGAAAAAACTAGGCTGGAAGAAAGGCAAAATTGCCCAGATTTCTGCTTACATGGCCTACACTTCACGTGGCAATGTATTTGATGTGAAAATTCCAAATGACGGTGCTAAAGCCGCTTATTTAGATGGCAAGCAAAGCTTTTATACCCGTCGTGGTCAGCTAAATATGAGCTGTGCTAACTGTCACGTTGCAGGATCTAACGTGCTTATTCGCGCAGATTTGCCAGGACCTGCCTTAGGTCATGTCACACATTTTCCTGTGTTTCGTTCTAAGTGGGGCAATCTAGGTACATTGCAACGTCGTTATGCTGGATGTCAGTCCAACGTTCGCGGAGTATCGCAAAAAGCTCAAGGTGAAAAGTTAAGTAATTTAGAATTTTTCCAAACATACATGTCCAATGGCCTAGAAGTTAATGGCCCTGGCGCACGTAAATAAGCAGACGAGGAGAACAACATGAATAAGACGATTTCCCTTGTGGCAGCGTTAATGATGGTATCTGGCAGTGTTGCTGCTCAGACCTTTGATGAAGCCTTTAATGCGCAGCGTGGTATGAATGGTAAAGGCCATAGCTTTACCTTTGAAGGTCAAAGTTATACTACGGATCATCCTGAAGAAGTTGCGGCAGCAGCACCAGCTAATGTGGCTAACGCCACTAATTTGTTAGCTGATGCTAAAGCCCAATATGCAAAAGCATTAGAAGTAGACTTTGGTTGGACGTTAACTAAGGGCCTACTTGCTTCAGCTGATAAAGCTTTGCAAGCCGGTGAATTCCGTAAGTCTATGGAATTATCTGCACGTGCTCAGTACCACTCACGTATGGGTGTGGCGCAGTATCACCAGTCTCAACAAGAATGGCTAATGGCTGTACCTAACTAAGGTACATAGTTCATCGCTACAAAAGCCCACGCTCTGTTTTAACTGCAGTTTTGTGGGCTTATTTATTTAAGCTTAATTAGCTCATCATAGGAATAAATCATGTCTACTAGCCGTCGCGACTTTGCTCGTTTAATGGGAATTGCCGCTGTTTCTGGTGTGTTGCCTAGCCAAGGTTATGCTGCACAAAAAAAGCCTGCTGATTTTTATGAAGTGCCTAATTTTGGTAATGCACGTTTACTGCATATGACCGATTGTCATGGGCAGCTTAATCCGGTTTACTTTCGTGAACCGAGTATTAACTTGGGTATCGGCACAGCCTATGGCAAGGCCCCCCATGTGGTAGGACATAAGTTTTTGGATCATTTTGATATTGTTCCAGGATCAATGGAAGCTTATGCCTTTACCTATTTGAATTTTGAACAAGCTGCACAAGAGTATGGAAAAGTAGGTGGTTTTGCCCACCTTAAAACCTTAGTTGATCGCTTGCGCACAAGCTATGGCAGTGAAAATACACTGTTGCTAGATGGTGGCGACACTTGGCAGGGTTCGGGTATTAACTACAAATCTCGTGGCATGGACATGGTGCGGGCATGTAATTTGCTGGGTGTAGACATGATGACGGGCCACTGGGAATTCACCTATCATCAACAAGAAGTTTTGCACAACATTAGCCAATTTAACGGCGAGTTTTTGGCCCAAAACGTACTCATTACAGAAGATGCACTTTTTGATGGTGCAGATGATTATATTTACGACGAAGATTCTATGCGGGTATTTAAGCCTTATAGTATTCGTGAAATGGGCGGCTCTCGTGTGGCTATTATTGGCCAAGCTTTTCCCCGAGTAAAAATTGCCAACCCAGCGCGTTTTGTGCCAGATTGGAGCTTTGATATTAATGGCGAAATGATGCAAGAGTTGGTGGATGACTTACGTCAAAACCAAGGGGTAGATGCTGTCGTTGTGCTTTCACATAACGGCATGGACGTAGACGTAGCCATGGCTCAAAGAGTGACAGGCATTGATGCGATTTTAGGTGGACACACCCACGATGGCATTCCCGCGCCAACACAAGTAAAAAATAATGGACACACCACATTGGTGTGTAACGTGGGCTCAAATGGTAAGTTTTTGGGCGTATTAGATTTGGACATTGGTAAAGGTAAAGTGAATGGCTTTAGCTATCGGTTGTTGCCTGTGTTCTCTGAGCTGTTACCAGCCAACCCTGAAATGACAGCACTCATCGCTGCCGAACGTGCGCCTTACGCGGGTTGGATGGATGAAGAGCTAGCTGTGGCAGATGAAGTGCTTTATCGCCGTGGCAATTTCAATGGCACCTTTGACCAAGTCATTTGTGATGCTTTACGCAGCCACTATGATGCACAGATTTCCTTGTCGCCAGGCTTTCGTTGGGGTACCAGTGTATTGCAGGGCCAAACCATCACCATGGAGAGAGTGCTAGACCAAACAGCGACCACTTATCCAGAAACCTATGCACGGGATATGACAGGTGCAGAACTTAAACTTATTTTAGAAGATGTGGCAGACAACATCTTTAACCCAGAACCCTACCTCCAATCAGGTGGTGATATGGTGAGGTTAGGAGGGCTAGATTATCGTTGTGATCCCTTGGCAGCAATGGGCTCGCGGATTGATGAAATGCGTTTAGATAACGGCACAGTGATTGAAGCCAACAAGACCTATCGTGTTGCTGGCTGGGCGACCGTAGGTGCGCGCTCTGAAGGCGATGATATTTGGGATGTGGTCGCTCAACATTTACGTGATCAGCAAGAAGTTAAAATTGATAAACTTAATACCCCTTTATTACTAAATGTTGCCGGTAATCCAGGCTACAAAGCCTAGAGAAATAGAGAGAAGGTGATGAATAAACTAATCCAACTTGCAGTAGTTGCGCCGTTATTGGCTTTAATGAGCACTTTGGTCAGTGCGCAAGAAATCACGATTAAAGATCACGACTTGCGCTTAAACGCCAAGCTTAATATCGCCTCAGAAAGTATCACCGATGGCCCATTAGTGTTGTTGGTGCATGGTACATTGGCCCACAATAGCATGGAAATCATGGCTAATTTACAGACGCTTTTGGAAGACGAATCTGTTAATAGCCTGGCGATTAATTTAAGCCTTGGCATGGATGACCGCCATGGCATGTATGATTGTGCCGTGCCTCATCAGCACCGGCATGAAGATGCCATGGGTGAAATTGCCCTTTGGATACAATGGCTTAAGGATCAAGGCGTTGACAAAGTGCTTATTGCTGGACACTCAAGAGGTGGCTCTCAGGTGGCAGCCTATAACCAAAATCCAGATGCCATTGTGCTAGGCCAAGTGCTCGTAGCGCCTGCAACTTGGAATGCCAAAGCCATGGCAGAAAGTTATCATCGTCGTTATCAAAAACACTTAACCGACCTTATCAAAGTGGCACAGCAACAAACTATTAATGGATGGATGCCACAAGCGACAGATTTCATCTACTGCAACCAGGCACCTAAGGTCAAAGCAGCTAGCTTTTTGTCTTATTATAATCCACCGCAGACACTTAATACGCCAGATCTATTAATAGAAGGTGGCTTACATACTGTGGTTTTGGCAGGCAGTGAAGACCAAGTTGTTAGAGACTTGCCGGCGCAGTTAGAGGTCCGTGAACTTTCAAATGTAGAATTTATTTTGGTTGATGGTGCTGATCATTATTTTCGTGATTTATATTCTGATGACATAGTAGAGGCGATACTAGATAGCATAGATACATTAGTGGAAGGGGAGTAACCCACCATGAATATCAACTGGACTATAAATCGAGTTGCAAAGGTATGCTGCTGGTTTATGTTATCTATCTGGTTGCCTTTAGGCACAGTGGCAACTGTAAACGCTGATGATCGATTTGATCCATTCACCGCCCCAAAATCATTAGAGCCAGATCGTGTTTTAGTGCTCTTGGCAGAGGTTGAAAACTGCAGCTTTTGTGAGCGCGTAAAAAATGATTTCTTATTGCCATTAACCCTAGATCCTAAATGGGAACCCCTGTTTCAAGTGCGCACTATAGATCTTAATTCACAGGCCATAGTGACCGATTTTTCTGCCCAAACAACATCACAGCAAAGCCTATCTCAGGCTTTTGATGCTGATTTTTCACCCACGCTTGTCTTTATACATCCACTAACTGGGCAGCGTATTGGTGAAGACATCGTAGGTTTGGTGACCCCAGATTTTTATGGTTTTTATTTACAACAACAAATAGCTCAGTCTTACCAACAGTTAGCTGGGCAGTGACAATCTTGGAGCAAATGATGAATACCTTTTATAAACTTTTAACCGGCGTAGCCGTATTCGCAGCCACCTTAACCATGGTCAGTGCTGCCCAAGCTCAGAACAAACCCGTGGGTATTACAGGCAGCCTTAGCTCTGTCACTATTGTGCACGAAGGCGCCAGCATGGAGCTGGTGCGAGAACAAAACAATGCCAATACCATCACCCAAGATTTTGCATTAACGTCGCGCCCTTGCCCGCCATTTTGTATCCAACCTATGGTTTTTGCGCCAGGTGTGGAGACGTTGGGTGAGCTAGAAGTGATTGATCACCTAGTGCGTATGCAAGGCGGTGAAAACATACTAGTCATCGACTCGCGCACACCCAAGTGGGTTGCTAAAGGCACCATTCCAGGTGCGGTCAATATCTCATGGGTAGACTTAACGCCGGCTCAAGGCGCCACCACTGAAGGCATCATGGATATTATGCTTAATCAAATGGATGTCGCTTTAATTGGTGATGTGGACGAGTTTGAAGTAGATGAAGCTATTGTTAATGGCTCTGTTGAAGACGTATTTGATTACTCAAATGCAAAGACGCTAGTGCTGTTTTGTAACGGCATGTGGTGTGGTCAATCACCAGCATCTATGAAAACGTTGTTATCTTTTGGTTACCCTGCAAATAAACTCAAGTGGTTTCGGGGTGGTATGCAAACCTGGGAAGTGCTGGGTTTAACGACAGTAAAGTAGTTGTACGCGATCTCAATGGTCTAGCGTATTAATGCGATGGGGTCTAAAAACGTTATGTGGCTTACCTGCTGCGTAGCGTTTTTTTTAGCCTGTATACAAGCCTAGCTTATGCTAATCTATCTAACATGATTTATCACATAGGCGCGTTCCATGCCGGCCTTATCAAGCTCTCCTATTAACCCCACTGCTTCTGCTAGCGAATCTACTATGACAACTAAAAATGTAGCACTGCTTATCCATGAGCTACAGCAGTTGTTGCCTGTGACTAGTGTCATACTCTCCACCGAAAGCCAGCGTCCTTTTGAATGCGACGGTTTGGCAGTGTATCAGCAGCTCCCACTTATTACCGTGATTCCAGAAACGGTAGACCATGTGCAAGCCATCTTGCGCCTGTGCCACTTATACCAAGTGCCTTTGGTGCCAAGGGGTGCGGGCACTGGCTTGTGCGCTGGTGCGATGCCCCATGCACAAGGGGTGTTGTTGGTGATGACTAAACTCAATAACATTTTACACATCAATCCCAACACAGCCACAGCTACTGTGCAGCCTGGTGTGCGCAACTTGGCTCTGACTGAAGCAGTGCAGGATCTTGGTCTATACTATGCGCCAGATCCCTCGTCACAAATTGCCTGCACTATTGGTGGCAATGTAGCCGAAAATTCTGGTGGCGTGCATTGCCTTAAATATGGCCTTACGGTGAACAACGTATTACAAATAAAACTCATCACTATAGACGGGCAATTGATGACCTTGGGTGGTGAAGGCTTAGATGAGCCGGGTATGGATTTACTGAGCTTATTTATAGGCTCTGAAGGTTTGTTGGGTGTAGTAGTGGAAGTAAAGGTAAAATTATTACCCAAAGCAACCCGCGTGCAAGTGCTGATGGCCGCCTATGACAGCGTCACCGCAGCAGGTGATGCCGTGGCAGCGCTTATAGGCCAAGGCATCATTCCAGCGGGTTTGGAAATGATGGACCACTTAGCCATTAATGCGGCAGAAGAGTTTGTAAAAGTAGGCTACCCGATTGAAGCTCAGGCACTGCTTATTTGTGAATTAGATGGCACAGATGCACAGGTAGAAGAGCAGCTAGCTGTGGTGAGCGAGTGCTTTAAAGAGCACGGAGCCACTCGCATCCGTATCGCTAAAGATTCCGAAGAGGCGCAGGCTTTATGGCAAGGCAGAAAGGCTGCTTTTCCAGCTGTGGGGCGTATTTCACCAGATTATTATTGTATGGACGGCACTATACCCCGTGGCAAAGTAGGGTATGTACTAACGCGTATTCAAGAGCTTGCCCAAAATTATGGCTTGAGAGTGGCTAATGTTTTTCATGCGGGTGATGGCAATTTGCACCCGCTTATTTTGTTTGATGCTAGTATAGATGGCCAGCTTGAGCAGGCTGAATTATTAGGTGGAGACATCCTTACTTTGTGTGTGGATGTCGGCGGCACTATTACTGGTGAGCATGGTGTTGGATTAGAAAAAATGCCACAAATGCCTTATCAGTTTGCTGATGCAGAGCTAGCCCAATTTAGGCGTTTAAAAGAGGCGTTTGATAGTGACTGCTTACTAAACCCTGGTAAAGGCATACCTACACTCAAATATTGCCAAGAATACCGGAGCTTACAAAATGGGTGATTTAACCCAGAAGTTAGTGGCACAAATTCAACACGCCTACGCCACTAAAACAGCGCTTAACATACAGGCGGGCAATACTAAAACTAGCCTTGGGCGTCATACATCAGGAGAGGTAATCGATGTATCTGAGCATGCAGGTGTGCTCAGTTATAACCCTACAGAGCTAGTAATAACAGCCCGTGCAGGTACTAAAATAAAACACCTCACAAAACTATTAGCCCAAACCCAACAAAGACTCCCTTTTGAACCACCCAGCTTTGGAGGGGAGGCCACTATCGGTGGTACAGTAGCAGCCAACCAAAGTGGGCCTTCCAGGCCATGGTTTGGCAGTGTGAAAGATAGCCTGCTAGGTTTAGGGCTTATCAATGGCTACGGCCAAGCCATGCAGTTTGGTGGGCAGGTCATGAAAAACGTGGCAGGGTTTGATGTCACGCGCCTACAATGTGGCGCCATGGGTGGATTAGGTTTGATTACAGAGGTGTCTATAAAGCTCTTGCCAGCATTTAAGCTTTCGCGCACCTTAACCTTTGAAATGACAGCCCAGACTGCTTTAGATGCCATGCAGCACTGGTCTAATCTTAGCTTACCTATCACTGCGATGTGTCACTGTAAAAATACAGGCCAAGGTCTACTTTATGTGAGGCTTCAAGGTGGCACCAGTGGGGTGGAAGACGCCCAAGCATTGTTAGGTGGTGAGCTACTTTTGCCTGAGCAGGCAACTATTTTTTGGCAAGCCTTAAATGAAGGTACATTGATACCGCGCCAAGATCACCAAACGCTTTGGCGCTGGAGCGGGGCCAGTGATGCGCCCATTGATAGAGTGCCAAACACCTGTATGATTAATTGGGCTGGTGCGCAACGCTGGGCATTAGAAGACACTTCAAACACGCTATCACAAGACTTGGAACAATCCATATGCCAATACCAAGGTGGCAACCGTTTGGGTGAGGTTAACGCAGGTGTAAGTGCGCCACAAAAAGCCCTTCAACAGCGTATAAAACACGCTTTCGATCCCCATAGCATTTTAAACGCAGGTCGCGTTTATTCTTGGATGTAAACGATGAAGACAATCATTGCCAAAGAATTTTCAGACCAGCCCAAATTTGATCCTGTTAAAGGCATTTTACAAGCCTGTGTGCACTGTGGTTTTTGCACGGCAACTTGCCCTACCTATCTTTTGTTAGGTGACGAGCGGGATAGTCCTCGCGGCCGCATTTATATGATGAAGGCGATGTTTGAAGGTCAACCAGTCACTCATGAAACCCGAGACCACTTAGATCGTTGCTTAACCTGTAGAAGCTGTGAAACCACGTGTCCTTCTGGTGTCGAATATGGCCATTTGGTTGACCTAGGCAGGCAAGTGGCAGAGCAAAAGGCGCCACGTAACGTGTCGCAAAAGTTGATCCGTTGGGGCTTACGCCAAGTGTTGCCACGGCGTACTTTATTTGGCCCCTTGCTTAAATTGGGGCAGCTGGTTAGGCCGTTATTGCCACCAGTAATCAAACAGCATGTGCCTATGCCGGTAGTTAAGCTCATGGTGCCCAAAACCCAACATAAACGAGTGATGTTGAGTTTACCTGGCTGTGCTCAAGCAAGTGCAGCACCCAACACAGACATTGCCGCTGCGCAGGTATTAGATCAGCTTAATATCACCCTTCAAGTGCTACATAAAACGGGCTGCTGTGGCGCGGT